>JBEGJV010000148.1:0-5397 GCA_041184385.1 Actinomycetota bacterium | reverse complement strand
TGGCAGGATTGTTGCCGTGACAACCGCTACATCAGTAGGTCTCGAGGCCCTGAGGCAGATGCGCACAGACCGCCGCAGGCGCCGCGTGGCCGACATGGAATGGTTCGAGCTCCTGTACCGCGTGTACATCACCGCACTCATCGGTGGTTTCCTCCTCGTCTGGCTGTCGTCGCTCGTCACCGACGCACCGTTCACACAGTCACAGTTCGACACCCTCATCCATGACGGTCCCCGTTGCGTCGGGTTCGTCATGTCCGTCGTGTGTTTCCTGGGGATGCGCAGCGGGTCCAACGGCGGCCCCGTCAGCGTGGAGGAGGCAGAGGTGCGCCACGTCCTGCTCGCGCCCGTGAACCGCGCGGCGGTGCTGCGTCACCCCGCAGTCCAGCGCCTGCGCACCATGGCCTTCACGGGAACACTCGCGGGCGGGGTCACCGGGCTCGTCCTCTCGAAGCGCGTCCCCAAGGAATGGGGCCGGGGCCCGAACCAGTGGATCGTCTGCGGTGCCGTTGCCGGCGCCCTCATCGGCGCCTCGTTCGTCATTGCCGCGCTCCTCGTCCACTCCTTCCGCATCGACCGCCGCATCGTGACAGTCGCAGCAACAGCAATCGTCGCGTGGCACGCAGCGTCGGCATTCCTCGGCTCGCACCCGTGGGCAGTGTTCAACGAGTTCGGCGAGTTCATGCTCGCCGTCTCTCATGCCACGAATCTCATCGCAATCGCCACACTCATCGTCCTCGCGGTACTCGCCGTGTGGCGGGCCGGTCACCTCAGCATCGAGGCGCTCGCCCGGCGCAGCGCGCTCGTGTCGCAGCTGAAGTTCGCGGTGACCCTGCAGGACATCCGCACGGTCGTGCTGCTGCGCCGCCAGCTCAGCCAGGAGCACATGCGGGAGAAGCCCTGGTTCGCGGTGCCGTCGTTCCTGCGCCGCAACATCGCCGTCACGCGTTGCCTGCGCAGCCTTGCCCACTTCCCCGCGCGCAGGATGGCCCGGATGGCACTGCTCGCCGTCACGTCGGCGGTCAGCCTGGTGGCCGTGTGGCGCGGCACCACGCCCGCGCTCGTCGTCAGCGGACTCGCGTTGTTCATGCTCGGACTCGACGTGATCGAACCGCTCAGCCAGGAGGTCGACCAACCGGACCGCACTGATGCCCTGCCCATCGAGCGCGGTCTCCTGCTGACGCAGCACCTGCTCGTCCCGGCGCTCACCATCATCCCGTTCGTTCTTGTCGGCATCGCAGTCGCGTACGCATTCGAACCACACGGCATGACGCTCATCGCGGGTGTGCTCATCGGCATCCCCGCCGCACTTGCCGGCGTCGCAGGCGCTGTCATCAACGCGGTGAAGGGCGCACCCGACCCGCTGAGCGAGGCGAACTCGGGCTTGTACATGCCGCCGGAGGTCAGCGGCATGACGACTGTCATCCGCGCGGCATGGCCACCCGTTGTCGCCATCATCGGCAGCACGCCCGCAGTTGCGCTGGTGAAGGCCAGCGAGAACGGAGACAACATCCCCGCTGCACTCGTGCGCACCGCGCTCGGCATCGGCATGGTGTGCTTCCTCACCGCCGGGTGGGTCCGCCAGCGCGAGAAGATCCGTGCCGCCTTCCGCAACTTCGCAAACCCGCAGAACGCACCGTCCGCTCCGACGTCCACACAGAAGGTCTGAACCATGGCCCGCACCCCACGCTCACCGCGACCACGCACACCGGAACCCGACAAGCCCGCACCGCTTCCGCCGGGTGCGCTCGACATCGTCGGCATCGCGAAGAACTACGGCGATGCACCCGCGCTCGAACCGGTGAACCTGCGCGTCGAGCACGGCGAGCGTGTCGCGCTGATCGGCCACAACGGCAGCGGCAAGACGACAATGATCCGCATCATCACCGGTCTTCTCGACGCAACAGAGGGCACGAGCACAATCTGCGGTCATGCCACCGGTTCCATCGGTGCACGTGCGGCGGTCAGCTACGTTGCCGACCAACCGACGTTCTACGACGACCTCACGCTGTGGGAGCACCTCGAGTACGTCGCACGTCTGCACGGCAATTCCGGATGGGAACAGCAGGCAGCAGACCTGCTCGGGCACCTCGGCCTGTACGACCGTGCCGACGACATGCCGAACCGTTTCAGCCGCGGCCTGAAGCAGAAGGCCGCCCTCGCCCTTGGCTTCATCCGCCCGTTCGAGGTTCTCATCGTGGACGAGCCGTTCGTGGGTCTCGACTCTGCCGGCAAGGAGGCCCTGCTGGAGCTCCTCGCCCAGGCGTCCGACGACGGTGCCACCGTCGTGGTCGCCACGCACGAGCTGTCCTTCGTGCACACCGTCAGCCGGATCGTCGCCCTGCGGGACGGTCGTCTCGTCTACGACGGCCCCTCGGCCGGCATTGACGTTGACCGTCTGGTGCGAACCGAGGACCCCGCAGGCGAACATGACGGCGAGCGGAACTAGGGTTTGGTCATGTACACATACGACGTTGTCTCGGAATCCGTGAAGAACCCGAAGGAACTGGCCAATGAGCTGACCCGCCGGTCGCAGGCCGGATGGGAAGTCGTCCAGATCGTCCACGACGGCCAGCACTGGGTGCACGCCTTCGTGCGTCACCACGGTCAGGTCGCCACTGCCCCGTGGCCGACCGCGAGTGCATCCGCCGGGTCGCCCGCAGCCGAGAGAGCCGCAACCGCACCAGCGGCCTCCGCATCATCGGACTCACCGTGGCAGTCGGCCAACACCTCGACACCTGCATCTGCCGGTTTTGCCGCCGCGCAGACACAGCCGCAGTCCGGCGGCGCAGTTCCGTCGGTCCCCGCCAACTGGTACAAGGACCCGTCGGGCCGCTTCGAGATGCGGTACTGGAACGGCACGGAGTGGACCGAGCACGTGGCCACTGCCGGCAAGCAATCCGTCGACCCGCCGAGGAAGTAACCGGCCCACCCGCGGCCGGCCCCCACCATGCAGGCAATCTCCATCGGCCACGCCGGCATCCTGATCCGCACGCGCGGCATCACGATCGTCTGCGACCCGTGGTTCGAGCCTGCGTTCTTCGCGAGTTGGTTCGTGTTCCCGCGCAACGACCGGTTGCCCGACGACATCATGCACGACGTGTGCAACCCCGACTTCCTCTACGTCTCGCACCTGCACGGCGACCACTTCGACATCCCGTTCCTGACGGAACGAATGAACAAGAACACCACGGTCATCCTGCCCGGGTTCCCCACGCGCGAACTGGAGCGCAACTTCTCGAAGCTCGGTTTCAGGAAGTTCGTCCGCACGCAGAACGCAGAAGAAACGGAGATTGCCGACGGTGTGCGTGTTGCCGTCCACGTGGAGACGTCGATCACCGACGGCCCCGGCGGTGACAGCGCACTCGTGGTGAGCGACGGCACGTCGCGGCTCGTCAACCAGAACGACTGCCGCACGAACGACCTCGACGCGCTGCGCGCGCACGGCCCGGTCGACCTGCACTGGTTGCAGTACAGCGGCGCCATCTGGTACCCGATGGTCTACGACATGGATGCCGACACGAAGAAGCAACTGTGCCTCGACAAGGTGGAGAGCCAGTTCGCCCGCGCCATCCGCTACGTGGAACGCATCGACGCCACCACGGTCGTGCCCTCCGCGGGCCCGCCGTGCTTCCTGGATGAGGACCTCTTCGGGCTCAACATGATCACGGGCGACGAGATGAGCATCTTCCCCGACCAACGGGAGTTCATCACCCGTCTCGGCGCGCTCGGGCGCCACAACGTGGCCACCACCATCCCCGGAACGTCATTTACGGTCGTCGCCGACCCGCACGGCGGGCCCGGTGTGGTCACGGTGGAGCAACCGTTGCCGGGTGACGGTGTGTCGCGCATCTTCGACGACAAGCTCGGGTACCTGCGCGAGTACCAGGCTGACTACGCGAAGTGGCTGGCGGACAAGAAGACCGGGTGGCACGCGAACCGCACTGACCTGGTGGAGACCATGAAGTACTGGTTCGAGCCGCTGATGTCGTGCCTCATCATCGCCGACGACGTGTCGATCTATCTCGACTTCCCGAACGGCAAGGTGCTCCCCTACAACGGCAACATCCCGACGGGCACACAGCCGTACGCGTTCCGGTTCGAGATAGCGCGCGACCTGCTGGAGACCGTCGTCGCCGAGCGGGCTGTGGACTGGTCCAACTCTTTGTTCCTGTCGGCGCGCTTCACCGCGTGGCGGGAGGGTGAGTACAACGAGTACCTCTACAACTTCCTGAAGTCACTCTCCGTGGAGCGAATGGCCCGCACGGAAGCTGAGGCCGCACTGAAGCTGAAGGGCGTGGAGTCCGACGAGGCCGACGTGGTGGTGGGTGACTACGAGGTGCAGCGACGGTGCCCGCACCGCAACGCCGACCTCTCGGTGTTCGGCGAGATCGACGGGGACAACCTCGTGTGCACGCTGCACGGCTGGAAGTTCTCGCTGAAGGACGGCCACTGCCGCAACGCCGCGGAGCACTCCATCCGCATCAAGAAGCGCAACTCCTAGGTCACACGCAGCTTCAGCGTCAGGATCGATGTTCTCGTCGACGTGCGGCCGGTGACCGTGACGGTGCACGTGCCCTTCGTCTTCGGGGCGGTGACCGACCTCTTTGTGCTGCTCAGGCGACAGTTGCCGGAGACCTTGTAGTAACGGGTGCCCGACGGCAAGGTAGTGAAGGCGGTCAGCGTGCGTGTGCGACCGCGCACCAGGGTGCCCGAGACGGTGCGTCGCGTGACCGTTGAACCGTTTGGTGCAGGAGTTGTCGTGGTGGTTGTCGTGGTCTTCTTCGGACATCCGCTGCTGGGTGCTGCGACGAGTGTGAGCGCGAAGGTCTTCTCCATCGGCGCCCCCTTGGAATCCGTTGCCCGGTAACGAACGGAGAACTTCGTTCTCGTGCCGTCGAGATCGTTGCGGGGCTTCAGGAACCAGGCACCTCCGTTCTCGACGAGAGTGAAGACCGCATTGTCCGTATCGCCTTCCCCCGATACAAGGGTTGCGGTGATTGCATCGCCGTCAGAATCGCGAATTATCGGCCCGGACGTGAGGAGGTTGCTCGTCACGCACGCATCCCGCCCGTACGACGAGGAACCGGATTCATACGGCGCCGAGTTCGCCTGCACGACCTTCACGACATACGAGTAACTGGACACTGCACCACCGGTCACTCCGGTGACACTGACCGAATACGTCTGGTCGGATGTGACCTGCAAGGGTGCGTTCTGGAAACCCGACGGGATGAACACGATACGGCCGCTCGACTTCTCCTCGTACGTCACGGTGAGAGGTCCGGCGGGTCCCGTCACCGTCACGGTTGCATTGGTGAAGTCCGGAGTGGGCACACCGCTGTAGCCGTAGACCATCACGCTCCAGCGCGGGAAGACGACGTCATCGGGCACGTACCC
>JBEGJV010000147.1:0-4163 GCA_041184385.1 Actinomycetota bacterium | reverse complement strand
CCAAAGTGGTTCGAGTCCGTCAGCACGGACAGACACGCCGCCCCGCCCGCCTGATAGCTGCGGGCCATGACGGCGGGGTCGAGCCCCTCGTTCAGGTCCCCCTTCGACGGAGAGCGTCGCTTGATCTCGGCGATCACCGCGAGATGGGGCGACGACGAGATCGCGCGTGCAAACCCCCGCGGGGGCGGCTGGTGGCGCGCCTCATCAATGAGGTCATCGAGAATTCGTTCGTCAGTGGCCGCGCGCATGCGGTGCCACGCGAGGATGTCGTCGAGGTACGTGCGCTCAGCCATGCCGGCTCTGGACGCGCACCCGCGCGGTCAGAGTCCCTTGCCGCCGATGGGCTTCAGGCCGTGGAACTCCGGGGCGCCACCGATGAACGGCGCAAGACCTTTCTGGAAGGGCTTGAACCAGTCCGCCGCGCCGTGCGCCGCCTGTGCCTCTGCCGACTCGTACATCTCGTAGATCCACAGTGCGTTCGCATCACCCGTGTCCTCGTGGAGGAGGTAGTAGCGGGTGCCGTCTTCCTTCGCGACGTGCTCGTACGCGGCGCTGAATGCGGTGGCGAGATCGGCACGCTTGCCGTCGGCGGCAACCAACTTCACGATCAAAGAAACCTGGCTCATCTGAAATCCCCTTCGTAGGTGAACGGGGCAAACCTAGCCCCGGGAGTGACCGTGCTCAGAACCCGAGGATCGAGTGCACCCGTGCCGAGAGTTCGGCAACGGGCACCCGCACCTGTTCGGTGGAGTCACGGTGGCGGATGGTGACCGAGTGGTCCTCGAGGGAGTCGAAGTCCACCGTGACGCAGAGCGGGGTGCCGATCTCGTCCTGGCGGCGGTACCGGCGGCCGATCGCCTGGGTCTCGTCGTAGTCGCACATGTAATTCGCGGACAGCGTCGAGTAGATCTGCTTGGCGAGCGGGGTCAGCGTGTCCTTCTTCGAGAGCGGGAGCACCGCCACCTTGAACGGCGCGAGGCGCGGGTGCAGGCGCAGGACCGTGCGGGGCTCGTCGTTCACCACGTCCTCGTCGTAGGCGGCCAGAAGGAACGCGGCCATCGTGCGGTTCGCGCCCGCGGCGGGCTCGACGACGTACGGGATGTACCGCTCGTTCGTTGCCTGGTCGAAGTAGTCGAGCTTCTCCCCCGAGGCATTCGAGTGCTGGGTCAGATCGAAATCCGTGCGCTGGGCGATGCCCTCGAGTTCGCCCCAGCCCCACGGGAAGAGGAACTCCACGTCGCTGGTGCCGGCTGAATAGTGCGAGAGCTCGTCGGCGTCGTGCGGGCGGATGCGCAGCATCTCGCGCGGGATGCCGAGATCGACGTACCACTCGAGGCGGGCGTTGCACCAGTACTCGTACCACTTCGGACCCTCCGCGGGGGGCACGAAGAACTCGAGCTCCATCTGTTCGAACTCGCGGGTGCGGAAGATGAAGTTTCCGGGCGTGATCTCGTTGCGGAAGCTCTTGCCCACCTGCGCGATGCCGAACGGAGGCTTCTTGCGGCTGGTCTGCAGGACGTTCGCGAAGTTCACGAACATCCCCTGGGCAGTCTCCGGACGCATGTAGACGTCGGCACCCGAACCCTCGATCGGGCCCGCGGTCGTCTTGAACATGAGGTTGAAGGCACGCGCCTCGGTGAACTGACAGCCCTTCTGGCCCTGCGGGCAGTCACGCGTCTCCAGGTGGTCCTCCCGGAACCGGCGCTTGCACACGGTGCAATCGACCAACGGATCAGAGAAGTTCGCCAGGTGACCGGAGGCCTCGAAGACCTGGGGCGGGCCGAGGATGGCCGCGTCGATCAGTACCACGTCGTCACGCTGCTGCACCATGGTGCGCACCCAGGACTCCTTGACGTTGCGCAGCATCAACGATCCGAGCGGGCCGTAGTCGTACGACGAACGGAACCCTCCGTAGATCTCGGCCGAGGGGTAGACGAATCCGCGGCGCTTGCACAGATTGACGATCTGGTCGAGGTCCTTCGCTGGCATAGAGGGACAAGCCTACAAGTGACGGTCGAATACCCCGAGGCTGCGGATGCGGCGTTCGAGGTGAGCCTCCATGGCGTTCATCGCGAGTTCGCTGGCCTGATGGACGGCTGTCGACTCCTCCAGCGCCAGCGCCTCGCGCAACTGCCCGCCGAGGATCATCCGCACGATGTCGATGGTCCCGGGTGCGAGAGCGGCGCCCATCCGGCAGTTCGCGCACTGCACGCCGCCCTCGAGGATGTCGAAACCGACGAGATCATCGACTCCCCCGCAGGACACGCACGCGTCCAGTTGCGGCGCCGAGCCCTCCAGCGCCAGCAGCTTCCAGTAGAACCCTGCGAGCATCAACGGGGACCGCTGCTCCTCCAGCGTCGCCAATGCGCGACGGAGCATCTCGAAGATGTGCGGGACAGGTTCGTGCTCGGGCGTCATCTTGTTGACGACCTCGAGCATCGCGATGCCCTGGGTCAGGCGCTGGAGGTCCGAATGGAGCTTGTGCTGGACGGTCACCAGCTTCACCTCGTCGAGCGTGGGCAGCGATCGGCCCGGCTTGATCATGACGTCGACATGGCACATCGGCTCCAGCCGCGCCCCGATCCTCGACTTCGTCTTCCGCACGCCGTTCGCGGCCGCGGCAAGGCGCCCGTGGTCACGCGTCAGTAAGAAGACCACGCGGTTCGCCTCGCTGGACTTCGCCGACCCGAGAACGATGGCTTCGTCGCGGAACGGGTTCACGAATCGAGACCGCCGAAGCGACGGTGGCGTCGGTTGAAGTCGTCGATGGCCATCTCGAGGTGGAGGGACTGCAGGTCCGCCCATTTGATGTCGAGGAACACCAGTTCGCTGTAGGCGAGTTCCCACACGAGAGACGTCGGCATCTGGTCAGGTGGACCGAGGATCAATGCGAGATCGGGCTCGTCGCGCACCGGCGCGAGCAACGCAGCCGAGAGAACCATCTCGTCGATCTGCTCGCCCGACGACGAGAGCGAGTCCACGACGCGTGCGAACCTTTCGTGACCGCCCGGGTTGGGGTCGACAACCACGTTGATGCCGTCATCGCGCCGCCAGACGTACCGCCTCACGCCGTGCGCCTCGATCTGCTCCACCTTGTCCACCTGGTCGTACTGCGACGCCAGTTCCGCCTGGGCAGCGGCGTCATCCCCTTCACCGTGGTGCGGGAACACCGTCACCCATCGCGCACCCACGTGGGCGACTCCCCTGGCGATGTCGGCGAACCGGCGGTTCCAACCGGCGACCCCGAGGTCAGCCCACTCGGCAGGAGTGCCCCCGCACACGACCACGTGCACGAGGCCGTCCGGTGCGGTCTCTGGGGAACGGGCCATGGGGAGATTCTCCCACGCCCGAACGCGCTCCGTCGGTTGCGGGCGTCCCGAGACACGCGGTCACTAGGGTTGTCCCACCGTGCAGTCCTCAGCCCAGGTTCTCCCCTCACCACGTGACCCGTCCCGTGCGCTCCATGTCGCCTGTGTCATGGACGGCAACGGTCGATGGGCGCGCAAGCGCGGGCTGCCCCGCACCGACGGCCACACGGCCGGCGAGGAGGCCCTTGCCGCGGTCGTGCGCGCGGCTGCCGAGCGTGGTGTCGGCTGGCTGACCGTGTTCGGCTTCTCCACGGAGAACTGGGTGCGCCCCAGGCCGGAGGTGCGCCACATTCTCTCGCTGCACCGCAAGATCTTCGGCCGCGTCGACGAGATGAACCGGAACAACGCATCCATCCGTTGGATCGGTCGTCCCTTCGCCGAGAAGGGTGCCCGCACACCCGTGTACGTGCAGAAGGCGATTCTCAAGGGCATTGCGGACACCGCGGACAACACCGGTCTCGTCGTCACCGTCGCGTTCGACTACGGCGGTCGTGCCGAGCTCGTCCATGCGGCCCGCCACGCGGCGAACGCACCGGGCACGGTCACGGCGGCAGACATCGACCGCAACCTGTACGCGCCGGACCTCCCGCCGGTGGACGTCCTCGTGCGCACCTCCGGTGAGACGCGCATCTCCAACTTCCTGCTGTGGCAGATCACGGGGGCGAAGGTCTACTTCACCGACAAGCCCTGGCCGGATTTCGACGCTGCCGAACTGGACAACGCCCTGGCACTCGTCACCAAGTCCCGATGACCGGCTCGGTCGCAGGACGTGCCGCGCTGGACGCACTGCACACG
>JBEGJV010000146.1:0-7761 GCA_041184385.1 Actinomycetota bacterium | reverse complement strand
ACAGCCGCCCGCACCTCGTGCCGGTGGACCAGACAGAACCGCGTCACCGCCGCAGCCATCACACGGCAGCGATGCAGCGACAGCACTTCGCGCCCGAGGAGATGTTCCTCAGCCCCCGCGAGATCGTCCGCCGACGCCGCACCAATGTTCTCTACGGCCTGCTCGCCGTGAACGGACTCAGCCTCTTCCTCGCATTCACCACCGGGTCCACCGCCATGGTGTATTTCTTCGGCATCGCCGCCATCGCACTGGTCGGGTACTGCTACACACTCGTGCAGATCCGCAACCAGGAGTACCTGCGCCGGTACTACGGCGATCATCGCGCCGCCTGACCAGGCCCGTCGACAAGTCAATGTGACGCTCGGCAGGGTGTCCCCATAGACTTTCCCGCCACACCCGAATACGGGGCTGTAGCTCAGTTGGCAGAGCGCTTCGTTCGCAATGAAGAGGTCAGGGGTTCAATTCCCCTCAGCTCCACCACCACAACGAACCCTGGGGGATCACCATGTCACTGTCCTGGATTGACGCGCAGAAGGCCGTTCTGGACCCGGGTTCGGGCACGCCCTTCGAGCTGACAGAGACAGAGGTGTTCGGCGTGAAGATGGAGGTCTTCAAGCACGCCCCGCAGAACCTTGCCGTCGCGCTGCAGGGCGCCCGCGCCCATGGTGACGCCACGTTCCTCCTCTACGAGGGCGAGCGCTACACGTTCGCCCGCGTCATGGACGAGGTCGACGGCCTCGCCCACCTGCTGGTGAACACCTACGGCGTGAAGAAGGGCGACCGTGTCGCTGTCGCCATGCGCAACTTCCCCGAATGGATCATCTCTTTCGCTGCCATCGTCTCCGTCGGTGCCGTGAACGTGTCGTTCAATGCGTGGTGGACCGAGGACGAGATGAAGTTCGCCCTCGAGGACTGTGGTGCCAAGGTTCTGATCGGTGACCAGCAGCGCATCGACACCGCGCACCACGTGGCTCGCGCCATGGGCGTGAAGATGCTGATCGTGCGCCCCGAGACAGAGGTCGGACCGGACATCGACGAGTGGTCGAAGGTCGTGAAGTCCGGTCTCGGCGCGCTCGTTGCGGACATCCAGCCCGACGACGACTGCACGATCCTCTACACCTCCGGCACCACGGGCCGCCCGAAGGGCGCCGTGTCCACGCACCGCGCCGTCGTGAACTCACTGATGGCGTTCTCGGCACGCAACGGCGTCCTCGCGCTCGCGAGCGATCCCGAGGACAAGCTGATGTCGCAGAGCGAGTACCCGACGTCGTTCATCCTGATCGTGCCGTTGTTCCACGTGACGGGCTGCGTGCCGGTCATGCTGTCGTGCTTCATGGCCGGCCTGAAGCTGGTCATCATGTACAAGTGGGACGCCGGCAAGGCCCTGCCGATCATCCAGGAGGAGCGCATCACGAACTTCGTGGGCGTGCCCACCCAGAGCTGGGACCTGGTGAACCACCCCGATTTCGACAAGTACGACACGTCGTCGCTGAAGGCCGTCGGTGGTGGCGGCGCACCCGCACCTGCCGCGCTGGTGGACAAGGTGGCGAAGAGCATCAAGAAGGGCGGGCCGCAGCTGGGCTACGGCATGACCGAGACCAACGCGTTCGGCCCCGGCAACACGGGCAAGTTCTACACCGACCGCCCGACATCCACCGGCCGCGCCATCCGCCCGATGCAGCTGGCGGTGTGGGACCCGGTCACGAAGAAGCCGCTCGGCCCGAACGAGTACGGCGAGATCATGATGTTCGGCCCGATGCTGATCCGCGGCTACTGGAACCGTCCCGATGCGACCGCCGAGACCATCGAGAACGGCTGGCTGCACACCGGTGACGGCGGATACATCGACGACGAGGGTTTCCTCTTCATCAAGGACCGCATCAAGGACATGATCCTGCGCGGCGGCGAGAACGTGTTCTGCACCGAGGTCGAGGGCTCCATCTACGAGCACCCCGCCGTGTACGAGGCTGCCGTCTTCGGCGTGCCGCACGAGCGTCTCGGCGAGGAGGTGGCCGTTGCCATCTTCCCGAAGGAGGGCGTGACCATCACTGCGGAGGACCTCTGGAAGTTCCTCGACGGAAAGATCTCGTCGTTCAAGGTGCCGAACCACGTGGTGATCATGAACGAGCCCCTGCCGCGCAACGCCGCCGGCAAGTTCCTGAAGACCGCGCTGCGCGACGGCGTGGCGAACGGTTCGCTGAAGCCCACCAGCCGCTAGTCGTTTCCGGCACCGCCGGCCCGGCTCCGACTCAGAGTTCCTCGGGTGGGCGCACGTCCTTGAACATGCGCAGCAGCAGCAGGTCGTACGTGATCTTCAGCGCCGCACAGACCAACAGCGGCCAGCCGAACGTTGACTGGTCGAGCATCCAGCCGGCGAGCATCGGCGGCAGGGCCGAGGCGAGGCTGCGCGGCACGTTCGTGATGCTCGCTGCCGCGGCACGCTCCGCCGGCGACACCACCGCCATCACGTAGCTGGTTCGCACGGGCACGTCCATCTGGCTGAGCAGGCCACGGAGGACGAACAGTGACATCGCAACCCACACGTTCGGCGCGAGTGCGACGAGGACCAGCAGGATGCTGGCGGGGATGTGCGTGAACACCATCGTGCGCACCAGGCCGATGCGGGCGGCAACCCTCACCGACAGCAAGGACGAGAACGCCGACACGATGCCGGCGGCGAAGAACACCGAACCGAGTGTCCCCATGGACAGGCCGAACTTGTGGAACACCCACAGCGCGAAGATGGCCTGGGTCGCGAATCCGCCGCCGAGTGAATCGAGGCTGAACAGAGCCGACAACCGGAACACGATGCGCCGCGATTCCGGGCTGAGGGCTGCGTCGGACTTGGACACCGTCACGCGCGTGTGGTGGGAGAGTCGCGAGTACGCGGCGAGGACCACGAATCCCGCCAGCCCGTAGAGGACGAACGCAGCCTGGCGACCCGTCTGGTCGGCATGGCCCGTGTGGCGCGCGACGAGCACCGGCACGCCGGCACACAGCGCCCCGACGGACCCGACCAGGCTGCCCACCAGGTTGTACCGCGCGAATACTGACGTGCGGTCGGTATCGGGCACGGTGGCCGACAGGAGCGACTGCTCGAGCGGCAGGAACGGGCTGACATCTCCCGCACTGGGGTTCATCGTGGTGACGATGCCGATGACGACGAGCAGCAGGAACGCCTTCGACAGCCCGAACGCCACGCCGGTGACGATCATGATCCACGAGGCGATTCTCAGCAGTCGTGCGGGATCGAAGCGGTGTGCCACCCATCCGGTGCCGAGCGTGAGCAGGGCAGAGCCGAGCAGTGACGCGGCCACGACCGTGCCGATGCGCAACCCGCTGAAGCCGAGATGCTCCAGGTACGCCGGCAGCACGACGAAGGCGATGCCGTCGACGAATGCACGCACACCGCGGGTGAAGGCCAGCACACGCGCATCGCTGTTTGCTGATGCGGGGAGGAGCGGCACCCCGTCAGTCTGTCAGGTGCGCGGTGGGGCCCGGCGGGTGAGAGTTGCGGTTGAAGCGCGGCTAGAGGGAGACGAGTCCGAGCAGCACGGCCAACGAGAACAACCAGAGCACGAACCCGGCCGCGTGCTTCGCGGGCCGGTCGGGCCACTCGCCGCCTTCCCGTGCGAAACAGTCGATGAGGCCGAGTGCGACACCGGGGAGCAACAGGAAGACGGCGATGCTCCGCGTGTCGGCGGGGTTGTCGGCAAGGTCGAGGATGAAACGGCCGTACCACGTTCCGACGATGATCATGATGACGGCGCGCAGGATGCCGCGCGGGAACCACTTGTGCACCAGGACGAGGTTCGGGAAGCTGTCGGCGAAGAGCCCGAGCACGGGAACGAGCGACACGAGAGCGATCATCGCGGCGGTGCGGGCACCCCAGCCGTAGAACGTGACGATGGCCATCGTGTAGAGCGTCGCGCCGAAGACCTTCTTCACAATCTCCGCGGCGATGCCCGGTTCGCCGGTGGCCTCGATCGACACGGTCGCCATGCGCAGCGGGAACCCGCGACGCACCACGTCCGTCGCGTCACCGGGCTGAACGATGGAGAGACCGCTCAACCCGTTGATGGCGGAGTAGATGCCGGCCGCACCGTAGGCGAGGAACACCGGCATCATCACGTAGTCGCCGACGCGGTGGATGATGGACCTGGAACCGTCGTCATACAGCGGCCTGATGGCGCTGGCAATGGACGGGAGCGCGAAGAACACGAACGCGAGGCCGATCATGGTGCGGACGTCGAAGATCGTCGTGATGTTCCCGCGCGAGACGACCACCGCGAGGAAACCGAGCCACGCCAACGCACCGGCGAATCCGTTCAGCAGGGACATCACCACGATCACCGCGACGAACCCCACGGACGGCGCGATGGCCAGGGACCCGACCGACAACGCTCCCGCGATGCCGATGACGAGCCCGGCAACCCACACGAGAAGTTCCGCGGTGCCCGCGACCGCGCGCATCCACGTTCCGTCCTGCACCAGGCGGGTGGCGAGGACGGAGCGTGTGGAGAGGGTCTCGACCGCCGAGCGGAGCCACGCATCGAATCTCTGGTAGCCGAACGACAACCACGGGCTGAGCCGGTCTCCCCAGCGTTGGTCGGTTGCCTCGGTGGCGCCAAGGAGGTTGGCGTCCGATGACCCGAACGAACCCTCCGACTCGGTGTTGCGTCCGTCGGACGCGGGCTGGGCATCCCCCGAGGGTGAGTCCTCGCGGGCGGTGCTGCTGCGCGTCCCGGCGGTCGGGTCGCGTTCCTCGGGTGTGCCCGGGGTTCGACGCGAGCGACCTCGCGCGGACTTCCTGCGTTCCGCCGCGGAGCCACCCCCGCCCGCCAGCGCCAGACCGGAGACACCCATCAGACCCATCAGCACGACGGCGGTCGTGGAGATGGCGGCCGTGGTGGGAACCTCCCTGACGACGTCGTAAGGGGCAGCACCGGCCTGCAGTGCGCGAGCAATGGTGGCGGCCGACGGTGGCGGCCCGACGGTCTCGTAGGAGGGCAACAACGAGCTCACCTGACCGGCGGAATTCGACTCGAAGTGGATGATCGAGGAGATGGGCCCGTTGTCGGCTGTCTCGCCCGTCATGATGATCGAATACGTGCCGGCCGCGAGACCCGGGGGCAGGGTGGCATCGAACGTGGCACTACCGGATGCATCGACGACCGTCCGCGCGAGAACGATATTCCCCGGCATGAGTGACACGGTCACGGTGGAGGCTGGTGCGAGCCCGCGCGGGCTGAGGGAGAGGGTCGAACCTGCGACGCTCTGACCAGGTTGCATGGTCGTGGACATCTGCATCAACCGCGGCTGTGCCGACCCGAGTGCGGCCAGGTCGAGGCCCGTCGGCACGATCTGTGCCGGGCTGTCCGATGCCGGCGCGGACGGTGCGGGACCGGTCGGCACGGTTGTCCCGGACGAGCCGTCGGGAAGCGTCGACGACGTGGTCGTCGACGTGGAGGCACCCGATGCCGAGATGGCGGCGGGCGACGAGCCGGTCTGGCCCTGGCGGGGCGTTGAGGACACCGGTGCGACAGGGGCGGACGTGGCAGACGGAGCACTCGCCGTCGCGGTGGTCGTTGTCGTTGCCGACGCGGCGACCGCAGGAGATGTCGTCGATGTCGATGTAGGTGTCGTGGTTGACGTGGTTGACGTTGTCGAGGTCGTGGTGGTGGCCGGTGCCACATCGACGTAGAACGACATTGTTTGGTCCTGGGCTGCCACCCACACGGCGTTGCCTGGCAGAGCCGCCTTCACGCTGCAGTCACCCGTCGACACGAGTGTCGCTGTGGTCCCGGAGACCGTGCAGATCAGGGGAGTGAGAGAAGTGAACGTGGGAGGGAGACCCGACGTTGATGTCGCGGACAGTGTGACCAACGACCCGACGGTGCTGTCTGCTGCCTGCGTGAACGAGATCGTCTGGTTCTTGCGGAAACCCATCACCAGGTTCGTGATTCCGTAGAAACTGCCATTGGTGAAGTTGGTGAAGCCCGTGCCGTTGTCGGTGACCTGCCACCTCAGGGAATAACTGGTTGACGGGGCGAGGACAAAGTCGGACGCCGCCATCACGGTCTTGTCTCCCGGATAGATCGGGGAGGTGCCGACGTTCTGCACGACGTACGAACTGCCGAAATTGGACCACGTGTTCGTCGCTCCGTCGCGGAACTCCATCTGCACCGAGTACGAGTTGGGGGCATTGCCCGAGCTGTGGTTGTGGTACTGCTTGAACGAGATGGAGCCGAGAACGCCGCCCACCGAGTCGGTTGTGAAGTTCAGGCTGGGAAGGTTCGCGTCAAAGTGCCGTGCGAGAATTGCCTTGTCCCCCACGTCCTCCCACGTGGTGTTGGTGTCCGTACCGGAAATGGTCATCGACGCAACGGGGGACGACATCGTCAACGCACACGATGTCGACACGCCGTTC
This sequence comes from Actinomycetota bacterium, assembly GCA_041184385.1. Taxonomy (GTDB): domain Bacteria; phylum Actinomycetota; class Acidimicrobiia; order Acidimicrobiales; family Ilumatobacteraceae; genus UBA2093. The sequence goes on along the minus strand of JBEGJV010000146.1, from coordinate 1,331 downwards.
GTCCAGACGCACTCGGTCAGGTTCGATGTCCAGTCGTCGGCCGGCAGCGCGTCTGCGGGGAGAGAACGACCCGCCGCCGCGAGTACGACGACAACGGCAAGGGCGGCGACGGCCCTGGGCAACCTGTCGGTCGAGGTCACCGTGACAGCGCCCTTGTGAGGTTCTCGCTTTCGCGACGGCGCAACGAGACGTTCACCTTCTGGCGTTCCAGCACCTGCTGAAGCGTCTGGACCGCCTGGGGGATGTCGTGCTCGGTGAAGAAGCTCTGCACGGACGCCTCTGCCACGTCACTGTTCAGCAGCTTGGCGGAGTCGACCATGCGGACAATGGTATTCACCGGGAACCTCTCGTTCGCCACCTTCCAGTGCTGCTGCACGTACTGCCAGGCCAGTTCCCCGTGGAAGCGGTTCGCCACGCAGCGGTTCAGCAGGAACGGGGCGTTCTGGGTCTTCACCTCGCCGCTGAAGGCCAGTTCGCAGGTGCGCTTCATGAGGTCCGCATCGTCGAATTCCGCAAGGGCGTAGAGCATGCGGATCTGCTCCTGCGGGGTGTCGGGGTTGCGGAACCGCTCCAGAACCCACTCGTAGTCGTCCTCGTTGCCGATGGACGCGACGACGGTGGTCGCGGCGGCGACGAGCTCGGGGTCGTTCTCGGCGGCATCGGGATGCAGCAGGATGTCGCGGCACCGCCTCTGCATCTGCTCGTCGCGCCCCATCACGGCGACGAGACCGACGAGGAGCCCGCGCAGCTTCGCGGTGAGGTCGGCCTCGCCCGCGCGCGAAGTGGTGCCGAGGTCGGCGAGTGCCGCTGCGGCGAGGGCGCGCACCCGCGACGCGAGGGCGTCGAGTTGGTCGCGCTGCAGCAGGCGTCCCAACCCGCGGATGCCGATGGCAAGAGCCTGCCAGACGGCGAGCTCGCGCTCGGAAGCAAAGTTCTCGGTGAACGAGAGGAAGTCGACCGCGGAGAGGTTGCCGGAGACGACTGCGTTCCACGCGTCATCGACCAGGTTGTAACGCTCGATCGTGTCGAGCCCGGCGAGGACCTCGCCCGTGAGTCGCGAGAGCAGATCGGCCGAGTACGCGACACGGAAGAAGCCGTGACCGCCCGCGTTGACCACGATCGCTTCTGCCGGGTCCGCGACGGGCACTCGTACCTCGTCGGACTCGAGCAGCACCTTGGTCTCGATGCCCGCGTTGCGGACGTGCACGGGGAGCACCCACAGCGTGGCGTCGGGGTCGTTGTCGAACGTGAACCTGCACTGCGAGAGCACCAGTTCGTTCCCGTCGAGCTTCGCCGACACCAGCGGGAAGCCGGGCTGCCAGATGAAACTG
>JBEGJV010000145.1:0-4199 GCA_041184385.1 Actinomycetota bacterium | reverse complement strand
CGGTTTGCTTTTTCCTTTGGTAAAATGCCTGAAAGTTCTGCCAGGATTGGCTTTTTGATCGGTCGAAGAAGTCCCTCACCATCCGCTACCGTTCTTTCCATACCGTGAGCCACGATCGGTACTCCTCATCTGTTTTCTCCAACTCGTAGCGCAAACATCGGTACTCGAATAATTCTGCGTACTAGACATCTTAGTCAGAGGGCTCTATCCTTCTTCCGTTCCGATAACCCCTGATATTTTCGTTCGAATAGACGATTTTGATCGGCACAAGAGAGCCATCCTCCATCTCACCTACGCTTTCTATCTTCTGAATACTCACGCGCTCTGATCGTTCTGAAATCGTGCCCTCAGGCATCTCGTCTACTTTTGGTAAGACTTTGCCGGACCGGGTTTGTTAGCTTCTTTTGCGTTGTGGGTTGGAAACTTGAGCCTGAGTTTGGAGTTCGACGGGCAAAGTTCCCGCGGTGCTTTAAGATGCGTTGTTCGGCACACTAGAAGTCGCGGAACGTGATCTTGTCTTCTTAGTGTCTCCATTCTTCTGCGCTAGCTCAGTCTCGAGCTTCTCCGTCACCGACCGGTGCGGGCGGCTGTGCTCGCCTCCGCGACACTGTTCCTTCCCGTCGGCATCTACGACTCGCTGTGGGACCGCTACATCACGGACAGGGGCGGCAGCAACTTCATGGTGGGTCTCACCTTTCTCCTGTTCACCATTCCGTTCGTCGTCTTCGGCGCCCGCGGCGGCCGCCTGGTGGACCGGCGCGGACCGGAAAAGATGATCATTCTCGGCATCGCAATGATGGTGCCGCTCGTGTGGGTGTACGGCGTTCTCCCCTCGGCCGAGCTCCTCGTCGCGTTCGCGCTCATCGAGGGACTGATCAGCGCGATCTCCAGCCCCGCGTCACAGTCGCTCATGGCGAAAGTGGCCCCGCACGGCCGCGCGAGTGCCGCACAGGGCCTGCAGGCAAGCGGTGACCTCGTCGCTGCCGTCGGCATGTCGTTCGTGGCCCCGTGGATGTACGGCGCGAAGGGACCGGCATTCACGTTCGCGTTCGCCGCGGTGTTGATGGTCATCATGGGTGCGGCCGTGGCCCTGATGTTGAGGACCACGGCCGCACCGCAGGATTGATTCGGTTGTCCCGGCCGGGCCGGGGAATCAGATGATCAGCTGAGACGCTCGACGATCATGGCCATGCCCTGGCCACCACCGACGCACATGCTCTCGAGGCCGTACTGCTTGTCTTCCCACTGCAGACCGTTGATCAGCGTGGTCATGATGCGGGCACCGGTCATGCCGAACGGGTGACCGAGCGCGATGCCGCCACCGTGGATGTTCAGCTTCTCCATCGGGATGCCGAGGTGCTTTGCCGACGGAAGGACCTGCGCGGCGAACGCCTCGTTGATCTCGACGAGATCGATCTGGTCGATCGTCATGCCGGCACGCTTCAGGGCCTGGCGGCATGCCTCGATCGGGCCGAGACCCATGATCTCCGGGTTGAGACCGGACACACCCGAGGACACGATGCGTGCGAGCGGGGTGAGACCGAGCTGCTTGGCCTTCGTGTCGCTCATGACCATGACCGCAGCGGCGCCGTCATTCAACGGGCATGCGTTGCCGGCCGTGACCTTGCCGTCGGGACGGAACACCGGCTTCAGCTGCGAGGTCGCCTCGTAGGTGGTGCCGGCGCGCGGACCGTCGTCCTTCGAGACGACCGTGCCGTCGGGAAGGGTCAACGGTGTGATCTCGCGCTCGAAGAAGCCGTTCTCCTGGTGGGCGACGGCGAGGTTGTGCGAACGGACACCGAAGTGGTCCATCTCCTCACGCGACACGTTCTCCAGCTCGACCACGTTCTCGGCCGTCTGGCCCATGGCGATGTAGGCGTCGGGAAGACCGACGGGCGGGGTCCACGAACCATGGCCGCCCTCGGCGCGCGCCTTGGTGCGGGCACCCGGCTCCTTGAAGATCGCGTTCGGTGCCGAATCGGAAGCGCCAGATGCGTAACGGCTGACGGCCTCGACGCCTGCTGCGATGAAGATGTCGCCTTCGCCGGCCTTGATGGCGTGCGCAGCCATGCGGATGGTCTGCAGGGACGATGAGCAGTAACGGTTGACGGTCACGCCGGGCGCGTTGTCGAGACCCGCGAGGATCGCAACCATGCGGCCGATGTTGAAGCCACCTTCGCCGGCGGGCTGACCGATGCCCATGATGAGGTCCTCGACGTCGTCGCCCTTCACCTGGGGGACCTTGGCCATGAGGGCCTTCACGATCTGTGCGGACATGTCGTCCGGACGCAGGTCCTTCAGCGATCCCTTCTGGGCGCGACCGATGGGGCTGCGGGCGGTTGCAACGATTACTGCTTCGGGCATTGGTGCCTCCTGGCTGGGGTCCCGCGTGTCGGGACAACGTTGTCTACGGTAGCCAGTCAGGGGCGTTCTTCTCGCCCCCGCGGGCCCTCTCGGCGTAATCTCGCGCCATGACTTTGCCGAACGTCCCCCTGGCCGACATCGACCTCTCCTCCGAGGCGTTCTGGACCGCCCCGCGCGAGTGGCGCTACGGCGCCTTCAAGACGCTCCGCGACGAATCCCCGTTCCAGTTCTTCAAGGAGTTCGTCCCCGAAGACTCCCTATTCCCCGCCGGCCCCGGCTACCGCGCCCTCACGCGCCATGACGACATCTGGCACGTCAGCCGCAACCCGCAGCTCTTCTGCAGCGGCAACGGCTCGAACATCGGTGACCTGCCGGTGGAGATCAACGAGTTCTTCGGCTCCATGATCAACATGGACGACCCGAAGCACTTCCGCCTCCGCTCCATCGTCTCGAAGGGCTTCACCCCGAAGGAGATCACGGCACTCGAGGAGTCCGTGCGCGTGCGCTCCAAGGCCGTCATCGACCGCATGTTCGAGCGCTTCCCCGAGCGTGAGTGCGACTTCGTGCACGAGGTGGCGGCCCTCATGCCGCTGCAGATCATCTGCGACATGATGGGCATCCCCGAGTCCGACGAGGAGATGATCTTCAACTGGACGAACACCATCCTCGGCGTCGGTGACCCCGAGTTCGTCGGGTCGTTCGACGACCTGGTGCGCGTCGGCGGTGAGATCTTCAACTATGCGCTCGCGCTCGGCGAGGAGCGCAAGAAGAACCCGAAGTCCGACATTGCCTCCGTGATGATGAGCGCGGAGGTCGACGGCGAGCGTCTGACGGCCCAGGAGTTTGGATCCTTCTTCATCCTTCTCGTGGTGGCCGGCAACGAGACCACCCGCACCGCCATCGCACACGGCATGCGCGAGCTCACGCTCAACCGTGACCAGCGCGAGACGTGGTTCAACGACTTCGAGACGCACACCAAGACCGCGGTCGAGGAGATCGTGCGCTACGCGACGCCGGTCATCCACTTCCGCCGCACCGCCACGCAGGACACCGAGATCAACGGCCAGCCCATCAAGGAGGGCGAGAAGGTCGTGATGTTCTACCAGTCGGGCAACCGTGACGAGCGCGTGTTCGACAACGCCGACAAGTTCGACATCACCCGCTCGGTGCTGCCGGCGCAGGTCGGTTTCGGTGCCGGCGGGCCGCACTTCTGCCTGGGCGCGAACCTCGCCCGCCGCGAGATCGGCGTGATGTTCGACGAGATCCGCCGCCGCGTGCCGAACCTCGAGATCGTGGGCGAACCCGCCTACCTGCAGAGCAGCTTCATCAACGGCATCAAGCGCATGCGCTGCGCCTGGTGACGGGTCGCTACTCGGCGACCATCCGGATGTCGGCAACCACGGCTGCGTGGTCGCTCGGCTGCACGCCACCGACCGGGTCGATGCCCGCCAGCCAGATGCGGCTCGGGTTGCCGATCGGGCGCGGGCGCGGCCAACTGACGAACAGGTAATCCAGCCTGCGGTTCGGCCACGTCGAGTCCGCGATGTACGGGTTGTCGCGACGCCACGTCATGCCGTCGCCCTCGCCCGCCACTTCCCACAGGTCTGTGAAGACAAGACCGGGAACGGCGGGTTCACGGCGACCGGTGAGCATGCGGATCTCGTCGCTGTCGGGCACTGCGTTGAAGTCGCCCGCCATGATGACCGGCGTCTCCACCTCGGGGTCCTCGCGCAACGAATCAACGATCGCGCTCAGTGCCTCGCATTGCGCCATGCGCGTGGCCGACTGGTCGAACTTGTAGTCAAGATGCGTGCAGACGGTCCACCAGCGGCCGT
>JBEGJV010000144.1:0-4219 GCA_041184385.1 Actinomycetota bacterium | reverse complement strand
CGTGAGCGGTGGCGAGGTCCTCCACGTGGATGTAGTCGCGCACACCCGTGCCGTCCGGTGTGGGGTAGTCGTTGCCGAACACCTTGAGGGCGGGGGCGTGGCCGAGAACGGCTTTCATCACGTGCGGCACGAGGTTCTGGGAGAACCGCCAGTTCTCTCCGAGTGTCGCGTCGTCGCTGGCGCCGGCGGCGTTGAAGTAGCGCAGGCACACGCTGCGCATGTCGGTGGTGCGGGCGTACCAGCCGAGGGTCTTCTCGATCATCAACTTCGTCTCTGCGTACACGCTCTCGCAGTCGGTGCCGTCGGTCTCGCGCACGGGCACGCGTGCCGGGGTGCCGTACACCGCGGCGGTGGAGGAGAACACCACGCGGTTCACGCCCGCATCGTGCAGCGCCTCGAACAGTTTCTGGGAACCCGTCACGTTGTTGGCGAAGTACTTGCCGGGGTTCTCCATGGACTCACCGACGGCCTTGTACGCGGCGAAGTGGACGACCTCGTCGACCTCGTGCTCCTCCACGGTGCGGCGCACGATGTCGGCGTCGGCGACGTCGCCCTGCACGAACGGTGCGTCACCGACGGCCTTGCGGTGTCCGTTCTCGAGCGTGTCGAGCACCACCACACCGCGACCGGATGCGCGGATGGCGCGGGCGGTGATCGACCCGATGTACCCGGCACCGCCGGTGATGAGCGTTGTCACGTGGACAGACGCTACTTGGCGGTCTTCTTCAGCGGGCGGGACTGCTTGTCGCGGTCCGCCGCCTTCTCGGCCTTCTTCCACGCGCGCACCTTCAGCAACGTGGGCTGGTCGGTGATGTCGGCGATGGTGCGGGGATTCTTGTCACTGAACACGCCGGCCGCCTTCTGCCAACCCTTCGGCCGGATGCCGAAGCGCTTGCCGAGGAGTGCCACGAAGATCTGCGCCTTCTCCTCGCCGTAGCCGGGAAGTTCGCGCAGACGCTCGAAGAGCACCTGCGCGTCGTCGACGTCCTTCCAGATGTTCTCGCCCTTGTTCCTGTACTTCTCCGCGACGATGGCGCACATCGCCTGGATGCGCTGGGCCATTGCCTTCGGGAAGCGGTGGATGGCCGGCTTCTCCAGGCACACGGCGAGGAACTCGTCGGGATCCATTGCCGCGATCTTCCGCGGGTCGAGGTGGCCGAGCCGAGTCTTCAGCGTGTGCGCACCGTTGAAGGCCCACTCCATGGGCACCTGCTGGTCGAGCAGCATCCCGATGAGCAGCGCGGTGCCGTTCGAGTTGAGCAATTTGTCCGATGCCGGGTTGCCGGTGATGTAGAGCGTTCCCATGTTCAGTCCCTCGTGAGTCCGTTCTCCGCGTCGGCATTGATGCCGAGCTCATTGATCGCGTCCGCCACCGTCTGCGCGGTGATGCCGTTCGTGCCGATGAGCGTGGTGAGCACGGCGACGGCGACATGCTCGGCGTCGGTCTCGAAGAACCGGCGCAGGGCCTCGCGGGTGTCGCTGCGGCCCATGCCGTCCGTGCCGAGCGCCAGGAAGCGACGGTTCGTGACGTACGGCGCGATCTGTTCGCTCACGATGCGCATGAAGTCGGTGACCGCGATGACCGGCGTTGTCTCTCCGCCGAGGATCGATTCGACCAGCGACGTCCGTGCGGGCTGCGTGGGGTGCAGGCGGTTCCAGCGCTCCGTCTCCATCGCGTCGTCGCGCAGAGACTTGTACGACGTTGCCGACCACAGGTCCACGTTCACGCCCCACTTCTGCTTCAGCATGTCGGCTGCCTCGATGGCGGCCGAGCACGCGGTCCCGCTGAAGAGCAACGACGCGTGCGACGGGCCGTCGGCGGCGCGCCACATGTACAGGCCGTTGATGATGTCGTCGTCGGTGACGTGCGCGGGTCGCGCCGGCATGTGGAGGTTCTCGTTGTACAGCGCGACGTAGTAGTAGATGTCGGCCGGGTCGGTGCCGTACATGCGGTTGATGCCGTGCTTGATGATGGTCGACACTTCGTACGCGAACGCCGGGTCGTACGCCTGGCACGCCGGCACCGTGGAGGCGAGCAGAAGGCTGTGGCCGTCCTGGTGCTGCAGTCCCTCGCCGAGGAGCGTGGTACGGCCCGCCGTGGCACCCATGAGGAACCCGCGCGTGCGCATGTCGGCGGCAAGCCATGCGAGGTCGCCGATGCGCTGGAACCCGAACATCGAATAGAACGTGTAGAACGGCACCATCGGCACGCCGTGCGTGGCGTACGAGGTGCCGGCCGCGATGAAACTGCTCATGGCGCCGGCCTCGGTGATGCCCTCCTCGAGAATCTGGCCCTTCGCGGACTCGGTGTAGGAGAGCAGCAGGTCGTGGTCGACCGGTTCGTACTTCTGGCCCTGCGACGCGTAGATCTTCACCTCGCGGAACAGCGAGTCCATGCCGAACGTGCGCGCCTCGTCGGGGATGATCGGCACGACACGCTGGCCGAACTTCTCGTCACGGGCGAGGTTGCGCAGCAGGCGGGTGAACGCCATGGTGGTGCTGACGGCCTGCGTTCCCGAACCTGCGTCGAACTCGGCGAACGCGTCGGGCGACGGCAGCTCGATCGGCTTGCGGGTTCGCACGACGCGCTTCGGGATGAGCCCGTCGAGCGCACGGCGGCGCTCCATCATGTACTGCCACTCGATGGAGTCCTCCGACGGGCGGAAGTACGGCGGGTCGTCGCCCTCCAGCGCGGACTCGGGGATCTCATCCTCCATGTGCAGTCGCTTGCGGATCTCCAGCCACTGTTCCTTCGAGAGCTTCTTGATCTGGTGCGTGGCGTTGCGGCCCTCGACACCGGAACCGAGTGTCCACCCCTTGATGGTCTTGCAGAGGATCACGGTGGGACGACCGGAACCGAGGTTGTCGACAGCCGCCTTGTAGGCCGCGTACAGCTTGCGGTAGTCGTGGCCACCACGCGGCAGCTGCTCGATGTCGTGGTCGGTGAGGTGGCTCACCATCTGGCGCAGGCGCGAGTCCGGCCCGAAGAAGTTCTCGCGCGCGTACGCGCCGTCCTCCACCGAGTAGCGCTGGAACTCGCCGTCGAGCGTGGCGTTCATCTTGTTGACGAGCACGCCGTCGACGTCGCGCGCGAGCAGGTCGTCCCACGGCGATCCCCAGATGACCTTGATGACGTTCCACCCGGCGCCGCGGAACACCGCCTCAAGTTCCTGGATGATCTTGCCGTTGCCGCGCACCGGTCCGTCGAGGCGCTGCAGGTTGCAGTTCACGACGAAGACGAGGTTGTCGAGGTGCTCGCGCGCCGCGAGCGAGATGGCGCCGAGTGTCTCGGGCTCGTCGGTCTCGCCGTCGCCGAGGAACGCCCACACGCGGCTCTGCGAGGTGTCCATGATCTCGCGGTTCATGAGGTAGCGGTTGTAACGGGCCTGGTAGAGCGCGGTGAGCGGTCCGAGTCCCATCGACACCGTGGGGAACTCCCAGAAGTCCGGCATCAGGCGCGGGTGCGGGTAGCTGGAGAGGCCGCGTCCGCCACGTCCGATCTCGCGGCGGAAGTGGTCGAGGTCGTCCTCGGTCAGCCGTCCCTCGAGGAACGCGCGCGCGTACACACCGGGCGCCGCGTGTCCCTGGAAGTAGACGTGGTCACCCGCCCCGCCGTCGTCCTTGCCGCGGAAGAAGTGGTTGAAGCCGATCTCGTACAGCGATGCAGAACTCGCGAACGTGGAGAGGTGACCGCCGATGCCGTCGGTGGTGTGGTTCGCGCGCGACACCATGACCGCGGCGTTCCACCTGATGAACGCGCGGATGCGGCGCTCGATGTGCTCGTCGCCCGGGAACCACGGTTCGTTCTCGCGCGGGATGGTGTTGATGTACGGGGTCGACACGCTGGCCGGGAAGCTGACCTGGGTCTCCTGCGCGCGTTCGAGCAGGCGCGAGAGCAGGTACCGGGCGCGGTTCTTGCCGAGTTTGTCCACCACGGCATCGAGGGACTCGAGCCACTCCTGTGTCTCGCCCGGATCCGTGTCGGGTAGCTGGTGGTATGAGCCGTCAAAAAGCACGTTGTGATTCTCCCATGACCGGGGTCGTTGCCGTGTGCGTACTTTTGGTGAACAATCGTGCGGTGCCGAACAGTCCCGAAGCCGTCGTCGTCTACACGGACGGGGCGTGCTCCGGGAATCCCGGCCCCGGCGGCTGGGCGTGGGCGACCGCGCCGGACGGGGAAGTGAGCGACAGCGGGGGCGAGGCGCACTCCACCAACCAG
>JBEGJV010000143.1:0-7478 GCA_041184385.1 Actinomycetota bacterium | reverse complement strand
GCGTCGTTCGACCTTGCCGACTGGCACGACAAGGCACTGAAGCTGGGCAACCTCGGTCTCGACCTTCTGCAATCCGAGCTCTCCCGCATATAGCGACGCCGCCGCGCCACCTACCCTGAATCCATGTCGACACGGACACGCATCACCCGCATCATCCTCGGTGCGGTCGCCCTGTTCGTGCTGATGACCGGTTTCTCCGTCACGCGGTTCGTGCTCGCCCACCCCGGGTACGGGCTGCAGCAGAACGTGGCCACGTGGGCCCGCAACAAGGGGATGGGCGCGGTCGTGGACAAGCTGGAGGTGTGGCTGCACGACACCGCACCGGCCGCCGCACCTGCCGCATCGCTCGCGCTCGTCGACCCCACGGACTCCACCGTCGTCGATTCGACGGTGCCCGCCACAACAACCACCGAATCCACGACCACAACGTCCACGACCGTTCCCGGTCCGACGACGACGCTCGATCCGTCCATCGTCACCACCACGACGTCGACGACCATCCCGCCCCCGACGGACATCACGCCGGTGCTGGAACCGGCGCTGAAGGGCGAGGGCGAGTGGAAGGTCCTGTTCACGCTGGGAAAGAAGAAGCGACCCGTCGTGTGGGGCATGTCGATCCGGCCGTTCACGAAGTACGGCTCCGTCGTCGCCACCGCTGCAGTTTTCGACCAGACACGACTGCGCGCCGCGATGTTCAACGGGTCTGATGTCCCGGGTGGGGGTCCGTGGAACAACGCCGAGAAGATCCCCGACAAGGCACTGCGCAGTCTCGTTGCCGCCTTCAACGGCGGCTTCCGCTTCGAGCACGACCCGGGTGGCTACGTCACCGAGGGTGTCGCCGTGCGGGAGATGAAGAAGGGGTTCGCCACCATCGGCATCGATGCGAACGGCGTGCTGCACGTGGGCGTGTGGGGCGACGACATGCACAAGAACGACGGATGGGTGTCTCTGCGGCAGAACCTGCCGCCGCTCGTGAAGGACGGCATGTCGGTGTACAAGGACTACAAGTGGACGGACTGGGGCACCGACTTCGGCGACAAGATGTACACGTACCGCAGCGGGATCTGCACGCGCACCGACGGTTCCATCATGTACCTCTCTGCCGGTGACGTGAACATCGACATGTTCGCGAAGGCGATGCTGCAGTTCGGCTGCTCCACCGGGATGGAACTCGACATCAACGGCAACTGGCCGCACTTCAGCACGTACAGCAACTTCGGCGCGCGCACGCGCTACGGCAAGCCGCTCGACGTGCGCATGGGCAACCCGCAGCGATTCCTGAAGGGCTACGACAAGGACTTCTTCGCCCTGTTCGACCCGAAGTCGCTCCCCGAGGGGTTGCTGAAGTGACGCCTCAGCGCACCAGTTCGTAGTCGGCCAGCAGACGCGCCGCACCGCCGTCGGTCACGCGCACGCGGCCCTCGTCGTGCAGCTTCAGCACGTGCGACCAGATGCTGCGCCGTGCCGGCCTGTGCAGACGCTTGTCGACGTTCGCATACAGCACCTTCACCATCGCGGGGATGGTGGTGACGCCGGAGCGCAGCTGGTCGATCACCTGGTTCTCGCGGTCGATGCGGTGCTGCAACAGGGCGTGAAGGAACGGCTGCGGGTCCGTCACGGGACCGCCGTGTGTCGGCCGCAGCACTGCGTCGTCTCGGCCGATCACCTTGCGCACGCTGTCGAAGTACGCGGCCATGTCACCGTCGGGCGGTGACACGATCGTGGTGCTCCACCCCATCACATGGTCACCACTGAAGAGCGTCTGTTCCTCCGGCAACGCCACGCACAGGTGGTTCGAGGTGTGTCCCGGTGTGTGGACGGCGCCCAGCGAGAACTCCCCGGTTCGCAGGATCTCGTCACCGTCGCGCACCGTGATGTCGGGGCGGAAGTCCACGTCGAGGGGCTCGTTCTCCTCCTCGTCCTTCGCCTCCGTCTCGTCCTCCTCGCTCGGGTCGTGGTCGTCCTCCTCGGTCCAGCCCTCCACCATGCGGTGCGGCCCGAATGCGTAGGTGGGCACCTTGTACTCATCCTTCATCCACGCTGACAACGGCGAGTGATCACCGTGGCAGTGCGTCACCACGATGCCCACCAGCTCACGACCCTTCAGTGCGGCGGCAAGAGCGTCGCGGTGCGAGTCGATGCGCGGGCCGGGGTCGATCACCACGCACTGACGCGACCCGATGATGTACGTGCCGGTGCCGTGGTAACTGAACTTCGACGGGTTCCTGCAGATCACCCGCTGCACCAAAGGCGACATCTGCTCGACGGTGGCGTAGGGCGCATCGTCGATGCGCGGGACGAATGGGATGCCTGCCATGACGGATCAGAACCCGACCGCGCGGATGCGCCCGACAGGCTTGCCGTGGCCGTAGGCCACCTCGGTGATCGTGTCGGGAACGTTCGACGTGTCGATGCCCAGCTTCCGCAGTGCGGCAACGAGAACCGTCGCTGTGCCGCGGCCCGACCCGTCGGAGAGCTTCAGTGCGACCGCGCGTCCGTCCGGCAGCGCCGCCACGTACACCGCCTCGGCGCCGTCCTTTGCCATCAGACCGGGCACGTTCGTGCAGATCGCGGTGACATCGCGCTTCTCCCCGCCCACCATGTAACTGTGCTGCGACATCGCGCGGTGGATCTGCAGACCGGAGTCACCCGCCGCACCGGTGGCCATCGACCGCACCGCACGGGCGAGACCGGTCAGGCTCAGCACGTGGGCCGGCGCGCCGCACCCGTCGATGCCGATGGCGAACGCCTCCTCGCCGGCAACGTCGGGGATCGTCTCGGTGATGCGCTGCTGCAGCGGGTGGTCGACGTGAAGGTAACCGTCCGTGTCCCATCCGTTGATGGCGCACGTGACCACCATTCCCGAGTGCTTGCCGCTGCAGTTCATCTGCAGGGACGAATGGCCGCGTGCTGCGACTTCTCGTGCAGAGGCCAGCTGGCGGTGTTGCGCAACGCGGACTCGTCGAGCCCGGCCGTGGCGAGGATTGCCCTTGCGGTGTCGAGGTGCACCTTCTCCCCGTTGTGGCTGGCGCACACGAGGGCGAGCTGCTCCGGCGGCAGTGTCAGGCCGCTGCGCACCATGGCGAGCGCCTGCAACGGCTTCGTGGAGGAGCGCGGGTACACGAGAACCTTCGGGTCACCGATGGAGAACGCCACGTCACCGGACTGGTCGAGACACACGACGGCGCCGAAGTGGATGCTCTCGTCCACGCCGTTGCGGTCGATCACCGCGACGGGAGCGAACTGCGAGGGGTCGACCCCGCTCACTTCTTCTGCCTCTTCGTGGGCTTCTTCTTCTCCACCACCTTGACCAACGGGTCGTCGATCACCTCGTGGCGCTCACCCTCGGCAGCCAGGACCCCCTGGATCATCGCGGCCGCCGGCAGGCCGAGGATCGCGCCGACCGGTCCCAGCACTGCTCCACCCACCAATGCGGACCCGAACGCCAGCGCAGCGTGCAGTTCCATCGTGCGCGCGGTGATTCGTGGTGCGAACAGGTAGTTCTCCACCTGCTGGTAGACGGCGATGATGATGACGACCACGAGTGCGCGCCCGGGTGAATCGAGGAACGTCAGCAGCACGGGCAGCACGCCGGCGATGTACGTGCCGATCACCGGCAGGAACTGGGACACGAGTCCCACCCACAGCGCCATAGCGATCGGTGCCGGCGTGCCGAGTGCCTGAAGTGCGACCCAGTGGAACAGCGCCGACAGTGCCGCGAGCAACAGGCGCGAGTAGAGGTAGCCACCGGTCTTCGTGATGGCGAGGTTCCACGTGTCCAGGACACGGCGCTGGCGCTCCGGGCTCAGGCGCGAGCAGATGGAGCGGCGCAGGCGCGGACCATCGGCCACCAGGTAGAACGAGAACAGGAGCACGGTGAACGACTGGAACAGGGCACCGAGCGCCTGCACCGACAGGCTGAACACGTTGTCCTGCTGGGACCGGATGAACTGCTGCACCGGTCCGTTCGGGTCGGCAATCTTCGCGTTCACCTGGGCCGGGTCGATGTTCGCGTTGAACGTGTCGTTCACGAACTTCACGGTGTCGTTCACGTACGTGCTCGAGTTCTTCAACAGGTCCGCCACCTGCTGGCCGACCAGCGTTCCCACCACGCCGAGGAACGCGAGTGACAGCACGATGATCGCGAGGATGATGGAGATGGTGGCCCTGCCGCGCTTCCAGCCACGGGCCTCCAGCTTGTTGACGCCGGGCTCGATCGCCAGCGCGATGAACAACGACACCAGCAACAGGATGAAGAACGAGCTCAACCTGTGGAAGACGTGACGGAACGCGAGCGCCCCCAGTGCGCCGGCCCAGAACAGCACGACGGCCCTCGGCCACCACCGGGGCATGCGCTGGGAGTTTCCCGAATTGTCGGTGTCAGCCATGGACGAATCGTAGTGGTGGAGACTGCCGAACCGTTCGTACGCTGACCCCATGGCAACGCTCCCCGCCCCGCTCGATGACCGGGTGCAGCAGGTGCGTCGCGCCCTCGCCGACGCCCTGCGCGACCGGGTGATCGGTCCCGACGCCGAGGACAAGCGTGCGCTCTTCATGGACGCGGCCGGCGAGAGGTGGTTCGACGAGTCGCGTCCCATCCGGCTGGTTCACTCGGACTCGTCGATGTTCATCGGCGGGATGCGCGCATTGCTGCTGCAGTCACTCCACCCGTTGGCAATGGCCGGGGTGGCGGACCACAGCGACTACCGCAACGACCCGTGGGGGCGACTCCAGCGCACCGCCGACTTCCTGGTCGCCACCACGTTCGGTCCCGCCGACCTTGCCGAGCGCACCATTGAGCGCATCAAGGCGGTGCACCGCACCGTCGTCGGCACCACCAGCGACGGCACGCCGTACGCAGCAAGTGACCCGCACCTGCTGCGGTGGGTGCACGTCGCCGAGGTCGACAGTTTCCTGCGCGCGTACCAGACCTACGGAGCCGGCCGTCTCACACCGGAACAGGCCGACGGGTACGTCGCCGACATGGCGGTGATCGCGCGCGCGCTCGGCGTCACCGCACCACCGTTGTCGGTGCGCGGACTGCGCGACCAGTTGCTGATGTTCCGTCACGAGACCCGCAGCTCCCCGCAGTCACGCGACGCCGCGCGGTACCTGCTGCTCGAACCGCCGCTCGACGCAGCGGCGCGCGTGCCGTACATGCTGATCGCCGCCGCCGCCATCGCGACCCTGCCCGCATGGGCACGCGCGGAACTGCGGATCCCCTACCTGCCGCTCGCCGACGAACTCTTCACGAAGCCCGTCGGTGGTCTCGTCGCGCGCACGATCAGGTGGGCGACGTCGATCGACGCGCCGTTCGCACCTACGGGCGCAGCATCTTCCTGAGCGGCGTGGCAAGGTCGCCTTTGCGACCAACCTCGATGCCGCCGAGTCCCAGCCACTCGCTCATCAACGTCAGTTCGTCGGCAAGTTCGGACGCGACGCGCAGCGTGTCGGTGCCGGCCTCGCTGAACGCGCCGGGAACCATCAGCACACCGCGATGACGGTCGGCCTTCATGTCGACCCGTGCCACCAGCCGGTCATCCAGCAGGAACGGCAGCACGTAGTACCCGTACCTGCGCTTCGCGGCCGGCGTGTAAATCTCGATGCGGTAGTGGAAATCGAACAGACGCTCGTTGCGCGGTCTGCACCACACCATGGAGTCGAACGGCGACAGCAACGCGCGTGCGGAGACGGATCGTGGCCTCTTCGCCTCGGGGTGCAGGTACGCCTTCTCCTTCCATCCCTCCACCGAGACTTCCAGGAGTGACCCGTCATCGACCAGCGACTGAAGGGATGACTTCACGACGGTCGGCTTCTGGTGGTGGTAATCGGCCAGGTCGGTGAGCGTCGCGATGCCGTGGGAGCGCGCGGCAAGCAGCAGCAACTGACGTTGCGTCTCCTCCCGCGACGGTGCCTTCATCTTCAGCACCTGCGCGGGAATCGCGTGGTGCACCGCCATGTACACACGTGCGAAGTCGTTGCTGCGCCGGCGCGCCGTCACCTGGCCCGTCCAGAACAGCCACTCGAGAATCGCCTTGCCCTGGTCCCAGTCCCACCACTGCCCCTTCGGACCGGTGCGCGTGCGCACGTCACCGGCGACGATGCCCTCGGGCGTGGACTCGATGCGAGCGAGGATCTCGGCGACGAGACCGGGGTTCTTCTTCGCCGCGTTCGCCACGCCCGACCACACGTTGTCGCCGCTCATGCGCGCGCGTTCCATCCGCACGCGGCTGAGCGGGTGGTGGCTCATGGGAAGGTGCGACGCAGCGTGGCACCAGTACTCGTACATCTCGCCGCGTTCGGTCGCCTCGGCGATCAGCGTGCGCGGGTGATCGCCGAGACGCGAGAACAACGGCAGTTCCTGGCTGCGCACCAGCACGTTCACGGAGTCGATCTGGATGACCCCGACGGTGTCGAGAACGCGCCTCAGGTGCCGCGCATCGACCCGACCCGTGGGACGCGGCGTCGCGAGTCCCTGTGCGGCCACCGCGATGCGGCGCGCCGACGCGAGCGAGATCTCAGTCGGCAACGGTGATGGTGACCGAGTTGATCACCACGTCGGTGACCGGGCGGTCACCGCGGCCGGTGGGCACCTTCTGCATCGCGTCGACAACCTCGAGGCCCTTCACGACCTGGCCGAAGTGGTTGTACTGCGGCGGCAGGCCGACACCGCTCGGGCCGCTGATCAGGAAGAACTGCGAACCGTTCGTGTTGGGGCCGGCGTTCGCCATCGCGAGCGACCCGATCTGGTAGCGCGTCTTCACGGGCTCGTCGTTGAAGCGGTAGCCGGGACCGCCGGTGCCGGTGCCGCCCGGGTCGCCGCCCTGGCACACGAAACCGTTGATGATGCGGTGGAAGATGATGCCCTCGTAGTAGTGGTACCCCGCGAGGAACACGAAATTGTTCACCGTGTTCGGCGCGTTCACCGCGTCGAGGGCGATGACCATCTGGCCCATGGAGGTGTCCATGGTGGCGGTGTAACGCTTGGTCGGGTCGATGCCGAACTCCGGCGTGTCGTTGAACTTCTGGGTCTTCGGAGCGGATCCGTCGAGTGCGGGGAAGGGTCCGTCGAGTGCGGGGAAGGGATAAGCCATGCGAGAACGCTACAAGGCGTGACCTACGATGGGTCCCGTGAGCGACACCACCGGCAGCCAGACGAACGGCACCCCGATCGACCTCGACCGCATCGAGCAGGATCTCGCCGACGTCGATGTCGCGCTCGGCCGCCTCGAGGACGGCACCTACTGGACGTGCGAGGTCACCGGTGCGGAGATCCCGGCCGAGAAACTGGCCGAGAACCCCACACTTCGCCGCGCCGTCTAGCGGCGGTCCTGCAGCCCTGTCTGTCGCTCGGCCACCGGCCTCGCAAACAGCTGCAACGCCTAGCGGCGGTCCTGCAGCTTTGCCAGCAGCCTGAGGATCTCGAGGTACAGCCACACCAGGGTGACCGTGAGGCCGAGTGCACCGAACCACTCCAT
>JBEGJV010000142.1:1998-6270 GCA_041184385.1 Actinomycetota bacterium | reverse complement strand
CCTCCACACCGTCCTTCTCGAGGCCAGGGTCCTCGCCGAGTTCGTGGGCGGAGTCACTGATCACCTCGTGCAGGTGGATGGTCATCAGTTCGCCCTTCTTGTTGCGCACTTCCCACCGGTCGTCGAACTCGACGACCTCGTTCGGGGCGTTCATCCAGTTCAGGGGCTTGTACGCACCACCGTCGGCATGGATGGCGACACAACCATCGGCCTTCACCATGATGAGACGGGTCGCCTCGGCGAGCCGCGTCTCCAGCCTGCCCGTGTAAATCACGCTGCACCGCGCGACCAGGAGCCTCATGCCCTGATGTGTTCCATCATCCGCTTGTTGATGAGGTCCCGGCGCTGCTGCAACTCGCGGTAGGTGAGTGAGTTCACGGACTCATCGACACCGAGGCCGGCCTTCAGGCTGCCCATGTCGATCTCGATCTCGTCGGGGTTGACGCCCAGTTCCTGCGCGAGACGCACGCCGTGACGCTGCATGAACAACATGGAAATGTTCGTCAGCTCGCCGATGATGTCGAGGTCAGGCGCAAGCCGGGCGATCGCACCGTCCAGGAACACCATGTTCTTCACGTACAGCATCAGTTCCTTCGGCAGTTTCGCCCCGTACGCCAGCAGTGCCTTCACGATGCGCTGCACTTCCTTCACGAGTTCCTCGCCGGACAGGGAAGTGGGGTCGATCGTGGGCTGGTCGAGGCCGAGGTCCTTGATGACGGCATCGATGTCGGTGTCGGCGGGCAGCGCACCGAGGTCACAGAGCGCCTTCACCTGCCCGCGGAGGTCGTTCGTGGTTGCCCCGAGCATCAACCGCATGAACGCGAGCCGACGCTTGTTCGAGAGCCGTCCGACGATGCCGAAGTCGAGAAGCGCCGTCCGGCCGTCGTTGAGCACGAAGAGATTTCCGCCGTGGAGGTCGCCATGGAACACGCCGTGGATGAGGGCTCCCTCCATGAACGCGATCATGCCGGTCTTGATGACGGCCTCCGTGTCGATTCCCGCCTGTCTCATCCCCGCGACATCATCGAAGTTGAACCCCCGGAGCTTCTGCATCACGAGCACGCGTCGTGTGACGAGCTTCGGGTGCGGCCTCGGCACGATGTACCCGTTCTGGTCCAGTTCCCTCAGCATGACGGCGACGTCCACCATGTTGGCGGCCTCCATGCGGAAGTCGAGTTCCTCGACGATCGTCTCGGCGAACAACTCCACAAGCGCCGGCGGGTTGGCGAGCGCGGCGACCTTGATGCGCCCGATGAGGAACGGCGCGAGCCAGGCCATGACGGTGAGGTCCTTGCGCACCATGGTGCCCACCGTGGGGCGCTGGATCTTGACGACCACTTCCTCGCCGGTCAGCAGCGTCGCGGCGTGCACCTGCGCGATGGATGCTGCGGCCAACGGCGTGCGGTCGAACGACGAGAACACCTGGTCGATGCGCGCGCCGAGATCCTGTTCCACGGTCAGCCGCGCCTTCTCCCACGGTTCCGCGGGGACCTGGTCGCGGCACTTCTTGAACTCGTCGACGAGCTCGGTGGGGAAGAGGCCCTCACCGCTCGAGATGATCTGTGCGAGCTTGATGTACGTGGCACCGAGGCGCTCGATCGCGCGCCGCAGGCGCAGCGAGACGTACGCGCGTGATTGCTCGGGTTGCGCGAAGGCGCCGCGCCTTTTCTTCCAGAACCACGGCAGCAATGCCCACGCGAACGTGGCGACAACCGTGACGAGACGCCCGAGAGGCGGCAGGGCACGCTTCTTGATGAGGCGCGGAACCTCTCGCCGCGCGTTGTCGCGAAGAACGACCGCGACCTTGTCCCACGCGATCCGCTCCCTGTCCAGCACCCACGGGGCATCGTCGGCGAAGTTCGCCCATTCGAGGTCTGCGGGGGTGATTGTCACGGTGCCCATTCTGCCGTTCGACGGGTCGAACTTTCCCCCCGACAGCCGCCCGACGAGTTGTCATGGGACACAATGAACCCGGGAATAATCCGGGGAGGCACCATGGGACACGGACCGTTGCACGGGGTGAAGGTCGTCGAACTCGGCGTGTGGGTGGCGGGCCCCGCGGCCACGGGTCTGATGGCTGACTGGGGTGCAACCGTCATCAAGGTGGAGCCACCCACCGGCGACCCGCAACGTGCGGTGTTCGGGGCACTCGGCGTCGCGGACCAGGCCGGCGTCCCGCCGTTCGAGATCGACAACCGCGGCAAGAAGTCCGTGGTGCTCGACCTGCGCACCGACGCCGACCTTGCGACGATGCACACATTGCTCGCCGAGGCCGACGTGTTCGTGTCGAACGTGCGCCCCGCCGGCCTGAAGCGGATGGGACTCGACCCCGACGCGCTCACGGAGAAATACCCGCGCCTCGTCTACGGCCTGCTCACGGGGTACGGCAGCAACGGGCCGGATGTCGACCGTGCCGGTTATGACATCGGCGCCTTCTGGGCGCGCACGGGCCTTGCCCACACGCTCGTCGCACCGGGCGACAACCCTCCGCCGGTCCGCAGCGGCCAGGGGGACCACACGACCGGCCTCTCGATGTGCGCCGGGGTGATGGCTGCGTTGTTCGACCGCGAACGCACGGGCAAGGGCCGCGTGGTGGAGACATCGCTACTGCGCACCGGCATCTACACGATCGGCTGGGACGTCGGGGTCCAGTTGCGCTTCGGCAAGCGCACCAGCACGAAGCGGCGCGACCAGAACCCCGCACCGCAGATGCTCAATTACTCCTGCAGCGACGGTCGGTCGTTCTGGTTGCTCGGTCTGGAGGCCGACCGTCACTGGCCCGGTTTCCTCGACGCGATCGAACGGCCTGACCTCGGGGAAGAACCGCGTTTCCGGAACGCGGTCGAGCGCTCGAAGAACTGCGGTGACCTGATCGCCATTCTGGACGCGCACTTCGCCACCGACACGTACGAACACTGGACCCGGAGATTCGATGCGTGCGACGTATGGTGGGCGCCGCTGAACTCCATCCCCGAGGCCATCGAGGACCAGCAGGTGATCGCCTCGGGCGCATTCGTGGACATGACCCCGCACCCTGGCGAGGCGCCGTACCGAGCGGTGAACTCGCCCGTGGACTTCAGCAACTACTCGCCGGTGTACGGCCGCGTGCCGAAGCTGGGCGAGCACTCACCGGAGTGGTGAGCCCGGCCGGTCAGGGCTGCGTCTTCCAGAGTGCGTTCAGCACGTCGTCGGCGAGTTCCTTGCGGCACACGATGAAGTCCGGGAGCCACGCGTCGTACTCGTTGTAGACGAGGGGGGAGCCGTCGACGCGGCTCGTGTGCAGACCGGCGGCAGCGGCCACCACTGCCGGTGCCGCGGAGTCCCATTGGTACATGCCACCGTCATGGATGTAGATGTCGGCCTCGTTCATCACGACGGACATGGCCTTGGCGCCCGCACTGCCGAGTCGGTACGCGTCACAGTCGAGCGCGCGCGCGACGACGACCGCCGCGTACGGCGCCCTGTTGCGGGACGTCACGAGGCGCGGCTTGCCGGCAGGTCTCGGTTCGAGAACGGGCGCGGGCTGGGTGCTGTGCACCAGGTCGACAGATGGCAGCGACACGGCGCCCGCCACGAGGTGGCCCTTCTCCCAGAGGGCGACGTGCACCGCCCAATCGGCCCGCCCCTCGCCGTACTCGTTCGTGCCGTCGAGCGGGTCGACGATCCACACCCGGTCGTTGGAGAGTCGCTTTCGGTCGTCGGATCCCTCC
This sequence comes from Actinomycetota bacterium, assembly GCA_041184385.1. Classification (GTDB taxonomy): domain Bacteria; phylum Actinomycetota; class Acidimicrobiia; order Acidimicrobiales; family Ilumatobacteraceae; genus UBA2093. The sequence continues at coordinate 2,560 of JBEGJV010000142.1, read as the reverse complement.
TCGGAGAGGACGGCATCGGCCGGGCGCGTGCTGCGGAGCGCGTCCATGAGGAAATGGTGGCCGAGCATGTCGCCCGAATCGCACAGCTGCCAGTGCGTCGTTCCCCGTTCGATCAGCTGGTCGCGGTGCTCCACGAGCAGCTGCCCGGCCGTGCGCGCCAGTTGGGTGGCGAGCTGGTGGTCATCGAGGGACGACCACTCGGCCGGGATGTCGTGGCTCACTGCTGACCGCGCACCATCGCGACGGCATCGCGCACGAGCGCTCGGGCTTCCTCTTCGCTCGCACCCTGCGACACGAGGATCTGCACGCGTTGCTCGATCCGCTCCGCGATGGCGTCGTCGAACACGTCGATCCGCGGGCGTTGCGACGTCGCGGTCACCGCGATCAGGACGAGCGCGGCAATCGCCGTGACCATGCCGATGCTCAGCACCCACCCCGCGTTGTTGCCGTTGACTGAAGTGACGATGATCCCTGCGATTCCGGCCACGAAGATCACCGCGCACACCGGTCGGAGGATTCGTGCGGCGACCATGGTCAGCGCGCCAGCGGCTTGTACTTGATG
>JBEGJV010000142.1:0-1989 GCA_041184385.1 Actinomycetota bacterium | reverse complement strand
ACCCAGTTCCTTGCGCCTCCAGGCCTCGTACTCACTGAAGTTGCCCTCGAACCAGCGCACCTGGCTGTCACCCTCGAACGCGAGAACGTGCGTGGCGATGCGGTCGAGGAACCAGCGGTCGTGGCTGATGACCACCGCGCAGCCGGGGAACTGCTCGAGCGCGTCCTCGAGTGCGCGGAGCGTGTCCACATCGAGGTCGTTCGTCGGTTCGTCGAGGAGCAGCAGGTTGCCGCCGCGCTTCAGCAACTTGGCAAGGTGGACGCGGTTGCGCTCGCCACCGGAGAGGTCGCCGACGAGTTTCTGCTGGTCGCTTCCCTTGAAGTTGAACGACGCGACATAGGCGCGGCCGTGGATCTCGCGGCCACCGACCTTCATGTGCTCGACGCCGTCGGTGATCTCCTCGTAGACCGTCTTCTTCGGGTCGAGGTCGTCACGGTTCTGGTCGACGTAGCTCATCTGCACGGTGTCGCCGATGGTGATGGTGCCGGCGTCGGGCGCCTCCTGGCCCGCGAGCATGCGGAAGAGCGTCGTCTTGCCGGCGCCGTTTGCGCCGATGATGCCGACGATGCCGGCAGGGGGGAGCTTGAACGACAGGTTGTCGATGAGCAGACGGTCGCCGAACCCCTTCGACATGCCGACGACGTCGATGACCGTGTCGCCGAGACGCGGACCCGCGGGGATCGCGATCTCAAGCTTGTCCGGTCCGCGTTCGGCAGCCATGGCCTCTGCGTGCAGCTTGTCGTAGGCGGCGAGACGGGCCTTGCCCTTTGCCTGGCGGGCCTTCGGTGAGAGCTTCACCCACTCGAGCTCGCGGGCCAGGGTGCGGGCACGGTTCTCGTTCGACTTCTCCTCGGCGGCGAGTCGTGTCTGCTTCTGCTCGAGCCAGCTGGAGTAGTTGCCCTCGAACGGGATGCCGCGGCCGCGGTCGAGCTCGAGGATCCACTTGGCGACGTTGTCGAGGAAGTAGCGGTCGTGCGTGATCGCCACGACGGTTCCCTGGTACTCCTGCAGGAACCGCTCCAGCCAGTCCACGCTCTCGGCGTCGAGGTGGTTCGTCGGTTCGTCGAGCAGGAGAAGGTCGGGGCGGGAGAGCAGCAGGCGGCAGAGCGCCACGCGGCGACGCTCGCCGCCCGAGAGCTTGGTGACGTCGGCGTCGTTCGGCGGGCAACGGAGCGCGTCCATGGCGATCTCCACGTTTCGCTCCAGGCTCCAAGCATCGGTTGCGGCGATCTTGTCCTCCAGCTCGGCCTGGAGTGCACCCACCTTGTCGTAGTCGGCATCGGGGTCGCCCCACATCGCCATGACCTCGTTGTAGCGGTCGATGATCGCCTGCACGGAGGCCACGCCGTCCATGACGTTGCCGAGAACGTCCTTGTTGGGGTCCAGCTGGGGTTCCTGCTCGAGCAGGCCCACGGTGAACCCCGGGGTCAGCCTGGCCTCGCCCGAGTACCCGTCGTCGAGGCCTGCCATGATCCGCAACAGGCTCGACTTGCCGCTGCCGTTCGAACCGAGGACGCCGATCTTGGCCCCCGGGTAGAAGGAGAGCGAGATGTTCTCGAGGATGGTGCGGTCGGGCGGGTAGAACCGCCCGAGCTTGTAACAGGTGTAGATGAACTCGTGAGCCATGACCGGACTGAGGCTAGTTCGGGAGGTCCAATTCCCCCTTGCCGGTGCCGGTGGCTGGCCCCTCCGGACGCTTCACACAAGGGGAACTACCAATGAACGCTGCGAATCTCTTCAGCCAATACCACATTGGCAATTTCTGGTTCCGGTACCTGCACATTCTCGCGGGCATCACCTGGATCGGATTGCTGTACTACTTCAACCTCGTGCAGGTGCCCGGTCTTGCCGCCTACGGCGACGAGGGCAAGGCGCGCAACATCACCATCACGAACATCGCGTCGCGCGCACTGTGGTGGTTCCGCTGGGCAGCCATCGCCACGCTGGCCACCGGTCTCCTCATCGTCGGTGTTCTGCCCGATTACATGA
>JBEGJV010000141.1:0-6302 GCA_041184385.1 Actinomycetota bacterium | reverse complement strand
TACAGGCAGATCGCCATTGCCGGGCCGGGCGAGATCGTGCTCGTTGGTTGCGGAACGGCCCACGGAGTGCGCTTGCTGGACGACGGCCGCAGCCCCTTCCACTACCAACGACAGCGCCTCAACGTCCTCGAGCCGCCGCACATGCACACCTCCATGTTGTTGCTGGCCCGCGGACGCCCGATCCCGCCCGTCGGCGAATGGATCGACGTGCAGCAACCGCTCACTCGCGTGCAGGTCGACCTGCTGCAGTGGGTGCGCTGACTACTTCGCGCTGCGGTTGAGACCGCGCCAGCCGACTGCCGCCGCACCGACCAACGGTCCCTCGTCGGCGAGACGCGCAGGCACGATGCGCGCACCCTTCGCGAAGTCGATGCCGCAGAGTTCGTCCAGCGTCCGTTGCGCGGCGTTGAAGAACGTGGCGCCGAAGCCGATTGCCACGCTCCCGCCGACGACGGCGAGCTTCAGGTCGAGCAGATTGCACACCGACGCGACGCCACGACCGACGAGACGTCCCGCGCGCTGCATCGTCTCGTACGTCGGCTCGGTGGGCGGTCGGCCGGTGATCGCCTCGATTGCCGGGCCGGAGGCCTCCGCCTCCAGGCAGCCGCGTCCGCCACAGACGCACCGACGGCCGTTCGGCTCCACCACGACATGGCCGATGTGGCCCGCGTTCCCGGATGCGCCCTCCAGAAGCTCCCCGTTCAGCACGATGCCGCCTCCGACGCCGGTGGACACGACCATCGCGATGAAATTGTCGACGCCCTTCGCGGCCCCCAGCCACCCCTCCGCCAGGGCAAGTGCCTTCGCGTCACCGTCGCCGAAGACGGGCACGCCCACCAGGCTCACCAGACTGCTGCGCAGGGGGAAGTCCCGCCACGCCTTGATGTTCAGAGGCGACACCAACTCGCAATTGGTGGTGATCGGGCCGGCCGACCCGATGCCGCACACGACGATGCTCCCGTCATGACGCTCGACGGCCTTCTGCATCTGGGACCTCACGATGCGGGTGAGTTCGTCGAACAACTCGTCCGCGTTGTCGCGGTGGTCGATGCGGTGGATCTCGCGGTCCAGCAGTTCGCCCGCGCGGTTGACGAGACCGACGGCGAATTTCGTCCCACCGATGTCAATGGCAAGCGCGAGATCCATAGGGTCTCCCATTGTCGCAACATCATCGATACCAGACACCGTTATGAAACATAACCGACCCTGTCTGCAAGCGGTACTTTGTCGTGGTGCCGAACGACTGGGACGCGATCATCGAACACGAAACGGCACAGTCGTACTACTCCGAACTCCGTGACTTCGTCGACACCGAACGTCGTGCGCACCGTGTGTACCCGCCGCTCGAAGACGAACTCGCGGCACTGCGGATCACTTCGCGCGCCGGGACGAAAGTGGTCATTCTCGGCCAGGACCCGTACCACGGTGACGGACAGGCACACGGACTGAGTTTCTCCGTGCGTGACGGCGTGCGCATGCCGCCGTCACTGCGCAACATCATGAATGAACTTCATGACGACACCGGAGTCGACATTCCCCCCAGCGGCAATCTCACAGAATGGGCGCGGCGCGGTGTGCTGTTGCTCAACACGACACTCACCGTGCGCGAGGGTGCGGCCGGTTCGCACCAGGGCAAGGGATGGGAACGGTTCACCGATGCGATCATCTCCTCCGTCAACGAGAAGAACGAACGCACTGTGTTCGTGCTGTGGGGCAACCATGCGCGGCGGAAACGCCCGTTGATCACGAATCCCGTGCATTCCGTGCTCGAGAGCGCCCATCCATCGCCTCTTTCGGCAAGGAACGGCTTCTTCGGCAGCAGGCCTTTCTCGCGGGCAAACGCGGCGCTCATCGATGCCGGCATCGAACCGGTGGACTGGGCACTGACGCCGAGCGACTGAGCGGAACTATCGTGTCGACGTGGCATCCATCCGTCGTGACATTCACATCGCACAGCCGCCGGACGTCGTGTGGGCGTTCCTCGGCAACCCGGCCCGACTGCACGAGTGGTTCCCCATCGTCGACTGCGGGTCGAGGGCACCAAGCGCTGGATCACGCTCGGGACGGGGATCACGTTCGAGGAGGACATCCTCATCGTCGACAACGATGCCCGGCGGTTCCAGTACTCCATCGTGAACAACCTGCTCATCAAGGACCACTTCGGCACCCTCGACGTCCTCGATGACGGCCACGGCCACAGCATCGTCACGTACCAGACCCAGTGCACACCGAACGTCCTCGCACTCGTCACCGCCGGTGCGTCCGGCGAGGGCCTGCGGAAGGCAAAGCAGATACTCGAAGGAGACAAGTGATGGGCCGCAGGATCCTCTTCATCACCACCGACCAGCAACGGTTCGATTCACTCGGGTGCAACGGCGGGACGATCGCGCGCACTCCGAACATCGACAGGCTCGCCGCGGACGGCATCAATTACACGCGCGCCCACCCGCAGAACGTTGTGTGCATGCCGTCGCGCAGCACCATGATCACCGGCCAGCACGTCGCCACTCACGGGGTGTGGATGAACGGCGTCCCGTTGCCCGAGGACGCACCCAGCATCGCCATGACGCTCCGCCAGGCCGGGTACAAGACCGCGTTGGTCGGAAAGGCGCATTTCGAGCCGTTGCTCGACCCCTTCCTGCGTTTCGCGGAGAACCGCATGGGCCGCGACGGCACCAACGCCGAGTGGGTCACCATGCCCGACGGCAGCCGGGTGCCGCACCGCGGGTTCGACCACATGGAATTCGCCGGTCACGGGGCCGCGGGCAACCTGCACTACGTGGGATGGCTGCGCGAGAACCACCCCGAGACCATCGCGAAGTTCGTCCCGAACCTTGATGCCGACCTCGAGGTGACCACCGAGCCGGGTGGCGACACCGGTGCCGTGCAGGTGCGCAACACGAACGACATCAACCGCGAGTGGTACCACACCGACTGGGTCGCGGACCGCACGATCGCGTGGCTCGACTCGCTCGAGAAGGACGACGACTGGTTCTGCTGGATGTCGTTCCCGGACCCGCACCACCCGTGGGACCCGCCGAAGAGCGAACTGCACCGCGTCGACTGGCGCGACCTCGACCTTCCGGCCGGCTACATCGCGGATGCCGACGAGCGCGAGCGTGTTCTCGCCGACAAGCCCGCGCACTGGATGGGTTGGTACAACGGCACGTTCGTGTCGAACTACGAGGCGCCGCTGAAGTGGGTGCCTGCCACGCTGCAGCCGGACAACATCCGCGAGATCAACGCGATGGTCCACGTGAAGAACGAACTGATCGACGAGGCCGTCGGCCGCGTGCTCGCCGGCATCAAGGCGCGCGGTTGGGAGGACGACGTCGACATCGTGTTCACCACCGACCACGGCGAGATGCAGGGTGACTTCGGTTTCCTCTTCAAGGGTCCGTACCACGTGGACGCATTGATGCGCCTGCCTCTCATCTGGAAGCCGGCGAAGTCCGCCGGTGTCTCCCCCGCCACCGTGTCGGCACCTGTCGGTCACGTGTCGTTGGCGGCGACATTTGCCTCTATCGCCGGCCTGCCACAACCGGATTACGCAGAGGCTCCGGCACTCCCCGTCAACGACGAGGATGCACGGTCACGCGGTCTCGAGCGCGTGCTCACGGAGTGGGACAGCATCCTTTTCGGCAAGAAGGTCGGCGTGCGCACCATCTTCCGCGACAACTGGACGTGTTCCGCGATGCTGCCGGGCACCCTGCACGACGGCACCGAGGGCGAGCTGTACGACCATTCGAACGACCCGCTCCAGCGCGTGAACAGGTGGAACGACCCGTCCGTGCGCTCGCTGCGCGACGACATGCTGGCCGACATGTGGGACCACCTCCCCGCGCCGGCGGTGCCGCGTCGCGAGTGCGACGCACCGGTCTGATCAGTCGATTCCGTCGAGTGTGACGACCGGGCCGTACAGGTCCGGGCGCCGGTCACGGAAGATCCCCCACGACAGGCGCAGCTTCTCGAGCTCCGCACGGTCGAAATGCGCCACGAGCACCGCGTCCCCGTGCCGGCCGGCCTCGGCAACCTTCGCACCGGTGTTGTCGGCGATGAACGACGAGCCGTAGAACGTGATCTCCGTCTGCTCGCCCTTTTCGACGCCGTACCTGTTGGCGGCAACGACCGGCAGGAGGTTCGCGCCGGCGTGACCCTGCATCACACGTTGCCAGTGCCCGCTCGAGTCCCATGACGGATCAGGCGGCTCGCTCCCGATCGCCGTGGGGTACAGGATGCACTCCGCGCCACGGAGTGCCATCACGCGCGCAGCCTCGGGGAACCACTGGTCCCAGCAGATGCCGAGACCGACGCGACCGTGCGCGGTGTCCCACACGCGGAAACCGGTGTCACCCGGTGAGAAGTAGAACTTCTCGCTGTAACCGACACCGTCCGGGATGTGGCTCTTGCGGTAGACCCCGAGCTGCGACCCGTCGGCGTCGACCATGACGACCGTGTTGAACAACGCGTTGCCCGCGCGCTCGAAGATGCTGAGCGGGACAACCACGCCGAGTTCGCGTGCGAGCGCGGAGAACCGCGCGACGGTGGGATGGCCATCCACCGGGCGCGCGCGCTGCAGGTGCTTCGCGTCGACGTCCTTGCAGAAGTAGACATCCTCGAACAATTCGGGAATGAGGATTATTCGCGCACCCTGGGCTGCTGCCTCGCGCACGAGTCGTTCGGCGGTTGCAAGGTTTGCTTCGACATCAGCGGACATCGACATCTGGATGGCACCCAGTGACAGCGACATGCGAACACTCTACGGATGCGGACCGTCGCACGGCGTGTGGGACAATCGGACGGTGACCACCACCCGCCAGACGGAGCGTTCGCGCCAGACCGACATGAAGGTCGCACTGAGCGCCGCAAACGCGGTGCGCCGCGACGGCTTCGACCAGATGGCCCTCACCCGTGTGGCCTCTGATGCCGGGTACAGCAGCGGTGTGATCTACGCGCGGTGCGACGACCGCTCCGAACTGATGGTCCTGTCCTGGCAGAAGAGCTTCTGGCCGGAGCTGAGCGAGATCCTCCACGCAGGCGTCACCGCGGTGGTCAACCGCGACATCGACGAACTGAACCGCGCCATCGAGACGTGGCGCTCGCTGTGCGGGGAGTCCGCCGTGCCCGACATCGGGAGTGCGACCGAGGTCATCATCGCCGCCCGCCGCGACGAGGTTCTCGGCGAGGTCGTGCACGGTGACATCAATGCATTGCTCGCATCGCACGGTGCCGGTCCCGGGGACACCGGGCCTATGCGCGAGCTCGTGCTCTTCACCGTTGCCACGTTCATCGGCTCCGCCCTGTTGAACTCCGTGACGTCGGCGGAGAGCGAGCTCACCATCGACCCCACCTTCATTCTCCACCTGCTCGCCAACCGCACGGTGCACGAGAGACCCGCGGAAATGTCACCGTCCGAGTCGACCGGCTTCGAGCGCCCGCGGACCGGCGACGAACTTCGTGATGCTTTGATCGACGCGACGGAATACGTCATTGCGCGTGCCGGTGTCCACCGTGCCACGGTGTCGCGCATCGCGAGGCGCGCCGGCGTCAGCGTCGGTGCCATCTACGGCCTCTACGAGAACAAGGAGACACTGGTGCTCGACTGCGTCTCCGTCCTCCACCCACCACAGGCCATGCGCGACATCGTCGGGTGGTCAGCGATGCAGTACGAGACGTTCCGTTCCACGATGGGCGCGAACCTCCGCATGTACCTTTCTCCCGGGCAGAACCTGTGGCGCATGTTCCGCATCGAGTCCCTCGTCGCTGCACGTCACACACCCGCGCTGGCCCAGATGCTCGAGGACTTCGGCCACGACTACGTGGAGAGCCTGCTCGGGCGCATGCCCATCGAGATCATCCCATCGGTCCCTGCGCGGGGAACGATGGTCGGCATCGCGGTGCTGGCCACCGTGGACCCCACCATCCAGTCGCTCGACTGGCAATGGGTGCCCATCGGCTGAATCCGCCCGTAGCCCGGCTGGTTATTGTCGGGGCATGCTGAACGAACTCGCCGCACTCGTGCGCAACGGCTCCGTCGACCCCGTCACTCTCGTCGAGGAGGCGCTCAGGCGCATCGAGAACGCACGGCACCTGAACGCGGTGACGGCGGTGTACGCGGAAGAGGCTCTCGCAGCGGCGCGGTCGCACAGCCGCAGCGGCGCACTCGCCGGTCTCCCGTTGCTGGTGAAGGACATGGCCCGCGTGAAGGGGCACGTCACCACGGCCGGAAGCACGCTCTATGCCGACGGCCCCGCGGACGAGGTCTCCGACGCCGTCGTGCAGCGCCTGCAGGACGCCGGTGC
>JBEGJV010000140.1:0-8783 GCA_041184385.1 Actinomycetota bacterium | reverse complement strand
GCGCCTCGGCATCGAACCAAGTTTCTGTGCCGGCCACAGCCTCGGTGAGTACACGGCCCTCACCGCAACGGGCGCCCTGTCGTTCGAGGACGGCGTGCGTCTGGTCGTGGAGCGCGCCGACGCCATGCACGAGGCAGGTTCCACGAACCCGGGCACGATGGCAGCGGTTCTCGGGCTCGATGACGACCAGGTGGAAGTCGCCTGCCGTCTTGCCGACAATGACGTGTGGGTGGCCAACTTCAACGCTCCGGGGCAGGTGGTCATCGCCGGCTCGATCGACGGAGTCGCAAAGGCCGGGGACCACGCGAAGGAACTCGGCGCGAAGAAGATCATGCCGCTGCAGGTCTCGGGCGCGTTCCACACCCCGTACATGACAGCTGCCCGCGAACGCCTGCGTGCGGCCATTGCCGACGCATCACCGCGCGACACCGAGGTCCCGGTCGTCTCCAACGTCGATGCACTCGCCCACGACAAGGGCGACGAATGGTCGTCGCTTCTCTCGGCACAGTTGTCCAGTCCCGTGCGGTGGAAACACTGCCTTCTGGCCCTGTCGGAGGCCGGTGTCACCGGCTACGTGGAACTCGGGCCGGGCGGCGTCCTCACCGGCATGGCCAAGCGCACCGTGGACACAGCCCGCACCATCAGCGTGGCCACCCCAGACGAACTGGACAAGCTCATCGAGTGGGTCGGGTCGGCGGCACCCATTGCCCCTGTCCAGCACGAGGGCGAGCATCTCTTCGCGATCGAGCGTCTCGTCGTCAGCCCGGCAGCAGGCGTGTTCACACCCGTCAGCGACGTGCGGAGCGGGACCATCATCGAGGTGGGCCGCATCCTCGGCCACGTCGGTGACGTCGAGGTGCGCTCACCTTTCGCAGGCAAGGTCGAGAGCTACATCGCGGTGGAGGGCGAGCGAGTCACGTCGCGCCAGCCCATCGCGTGGTTGCGCTCGCAGTAGGAAACCGAGGGAACAACATGCCCGCAATACCCGCACACGTCCGCGGTGCACGATTCACCGGCTGGGGCACCGCTCTCGGTCGGCGGGTCGTCACGAACGACGACCTCGCCCAGACGATGGACACGAGCGACGCGTGGATCCGCGAGCGCACCGGCATCGAGCGCCGGCACATCGGCGGCAGCAATGCCGAGCTGAGCATCGAGAGCGGTTCGGCCGCGCTCAAGATGGCCGGCGTGGATCCCGCGTCGATCGATGCGCTCATCCTCGCCACGACCACGCCCGACCGGTCCGTGCCCGCCACGTCGGCGAGCGTCCAGGACGGGCTCGGTCTGCGGTGCGGAGCCTTCGACGTGAATGCGGCGTGCTCGGGTTTCGTCTACGGGCTCGTGAACGCACACGGACTCATCGCCATGGGCGCCGAACGTGTTCTGCTGATCGGCACCGACATTCTCTCCCGTGTCACCGACTGGACCGACCGCAACACGGCGATCCTCTTTGCTGACGGGTCCGGCGCTGCGGTCCTCGAGGCCGGGCCGGGGCAACTCCTCGGGTGGGACCTCGATGCCGACGGGTCGGCGGAGGAGATCCTCTATGCCGACCACGGCGGGTTCATCCACATGGACGGCAAGGAGGTCTTCCGCCGTGCCGTGCGCATCATGGTGGACAGCGCCCAGAAGTCCATGAGGCACGCGGGCGTGGAGTCAAAGGACATCTCACTGATCGTCCCCCACCAGGCCAACATCCGGATCATCTCCGCCGCGTGCGACCGGCTCGAGATCCCGATGGAGAGGGCCGCGGTCTGTCTGAACGAGACGGGCAACACGTCGTCGGCCTCGATTCCCCTCGCGCTCTTCGGGCCGGGCAGGGGCGTCGACAGGATCAAGCAGGGCGATCTCGTTCTGCTCGTCGGCTTCGGCGCCGGCATGACGGCCGCCAGCGCAATCCTCGAGTGGGGCGGCAAGTGAGCCGCGTCGTCCTCGTCACCGGTGGCTCGCGCGGAATCGGTCTCGCCTGCGCGCAACGGTTCGCCGCGCTCGGCGACCAGGTGGCCGTCACCTACAACTCATCCCCTCCGCCCGACGGGTTCTTCGGCGTCAAGTGCGACGTCACCGATGCAGAGCAGGTCGATGCGGCATTCAAGGCAATCGAGGAGAAGTTCGGCCCCGTCGAGATCCTCGTGTCGAACGCCGGCATCACGAAGGACACGTTGCTCCTGCGCATGAGCGAAGCCGATTTCTCGGCCGTGGTCGACGCCAACCTCACTGCCGCGTTCCGAGTGGTGAAGCGAGCATCACAGGGCATGCTGCGCGCACGCAAGGGACGGGTCATCCTCATGTCGTCGGTCGTGGGTCTTCTCGGCTCGGCCGGTCAGGCGAACTACGCGGCATCCAAGGCCGGTCTCGTCGGATTCGCCCGTTCTCTCGCCCGCGAGCTCGGTTCGCGCAGCATCACCGTCAACGTGGTGGCACCCGGCCCCGTCGAAACGGACATGACCGCTTCCCTCGGGGAGGACCGCCTGAAGGAACTCACCGCGCAGGTGCCGCTCGCCCGGATGGCGACGGCCGACGAAATCGCCGGTGTCGTCGAGTTCCTCGCCGGCCCCGATGCGTCATACATCACAGGTGCCGTCATCCCCGTGGACGGCGGATTGGGCATGGGCCACTAGCCGGTCTGTGCGAAACTAGGACGCTTCACAAAGGAGAAATCATGAGCCAGGAACAGTTCGACAAGTTCGTTGCAGCAACAGTCAAGATGCTCGGAGTCGACGCTTCGAAGGTCACCCGGGAGGCATCGTTCGCCGACGACCTGGAAGCCGACTCGCTGGACGTCGTCGAACTCGTCATGGAACTCGAGGAAGTCTTCGGTGTCGAGGTGCCGGAGGACGAGCTGGCGGACGTGAAGACCGTCGGCCAGGCCTTCGACCTCATCATCGCCAAGCTCTGACCGAACTGGACCTCCAATGATCGGTGCAGGCCATCGCGTTGCCATCACGGGACTCGGCGTCGTCGCCCCGTGCGGCATCGGCAAGGAGAACTACTGGAACGGCCTGATGGGTGCCGGCATCTCGGGAACCACGTCGGTCACGATCGACGACTGGGACCCGGCGCCGTACTACGACAGCCCGAAGGACGCGCGCCGCGCCGACAAGGTGGAGCAGTTCGCCATCGCCGCAGCCCAGGAGGCTTTCGCCCAGGCAGGCAACATCGGGGTCGATCCCGCACGGTTCGGCACGATCTTCGCCACGGGCATCGGCGGCCTGCACACGCTCGAGGAGCAGGTCATCACGCGCATGGAGAAGGGCGAACGCCGCGTCTCCCCGTTCCTCGTGCCCATGATGATGGCGAATGCTTCGGGTGCTGCCATTTCCATGAAGTACGGCCTGCGCGGGCCGAACGAGACGATCTGCACCGCGTGCGCAGCCGGCACCCATGCCATCGGTTACGCCGCCCGGCTCATCGCGTGGGGTCGCTGTGACGCCGTGGCGACCGGCGGGTCAGAGTGCGCCGCAACAGCAACTTCCCTCGCCGGGTTCGGCAACATGACAGCGCTCAGCAGCACCGGCAGCAGCAAGCCATTCGACGAATCGCGTGACGGATTCGTCATGGGCGAGGGAGCCGCCGTGCTCATCCTGGAGCGGTACGACCTCGCGGTGGCACGTGGCGCGACGATTCTCGGCGAGATTCTCGGTGCGGGCTCCAATGCCGATGCGCACCACATCACCGCTCCCGCCCCTGGCGGCACCGGCGCTATCTCGTGCATGCAGCTGGCCCTTGACGATGCGGGCCTCTCCCCCTCCGACATCAAGTTGGTCAACGCGCACGGAACGTCGACTCCGCTGAACGATGCAGCGGAAGCCCAGGCGGTCACCGACGTGTTCGGCGCACGGGCCGTGCCCATGACGAGCGGCAAGGGCGTGACCGGTCACGCGCTCGGGGCCGCGGGCGCACTGGAGGCGGCGCAGGTCATCCTGTCCATCCAGCACCGCATGATCCCGCCGACAGCGGGGACCACGACCGTTGACCCCGCGATGTCAATCGATCTCGTGACGGGCACAGCGCGCGCGTGGGAACCGGGACCGGCCATCTCGAACAACTTCGGTTTCGGCGGCCACAACGGTTCCGTGATCATCGCCCCGGCGGGCTGACCAGTCGTCGATCCGGCCGACCCGACAGTCCGGTACGCCGGTCGTCAATCAGCGGTCGGCGAGGAGAGCCCTGCCGCTCCCCTTGCCGGCTCGCGCACTCATGCGACCGAGTTCCACGACGAGTTCGAGTTCGTCACCGGGCACCACCTGCTTGCGGAATCGAGCACTGTCGATGCCGCCGAACAGCGGCAACTTCGTTGCGTGCGCCGGGTCCGTGAGCACCGCATAGGCGCCGACCTGGGCGATGGCCTCACAGATCAGCACGCCGGGGAGGGTCGGACGGCCGGGGAAATGGCCCGAGAAGAACCACTCCTCCCCTGTCAGCTTCCAGTGTCCCGTTGCACCCTTGCCCGTCTCGAGCGCGCTCACGCGGTCGACGAACAGGAACGGTGGACGGTGCGGTAGGACGTCGATCGGAGACGGGAAAGCACTCACTTGCCGAGCGCCTTCAGCAGGTTGAGCGGCGTGTCCTTCGGCGACACCTTGTACCAGGCCTCGAGAATCACGCCGTCCTGGATGAGGAACGCGGAACGCTCGATGCCCATGTACTCGCGGCCGTACATCGACTTCTTCTTCCACACCTTGAACGCCTTCGCGACGACGTTCTCCGTGTCGGCGAGCAACGGGAACCCGAGTTCGTACTTGTCGTCGAACTTCTTCTGCTTCTCCGGCTTGTCGGGGCTGATGCCGACGATTTTCGTGCGACCGATGTCGGCCCTGATGTCGCGCAGACCGCAGCTCTGCTGTGTGCAACCAGGTGTGTCGGCCTTCGGGTAGAAGTACACGAGGATCTTGCCCTTGCCCTGCTTCGCGAGCGAGAACGGCTTCCCGTTCTGGTCGAGCAACTCGATGGCCGGCGCCTTGGAACCCTGCTTCAGCATGCCTCCACGCTAGTTCGCACGGAGCACCGGGTCCGTTGCCGCTACGAGGGATTCGTGCGGCGCATGCCGTGACCGTAGAAGCCCTTCTTCGGCCTGGCGTGCGCGTGGTAGTGCGTGGGGATGGTTCGCATGTTGTCGTCGATGCGGATCTCCATGTCCCAGTGAACCTCGACGATCTCCACGAGTTTCGTGTGCAACCGTTCCTTGACGTCCTCGGGCGGGTGCGGATCGTGCGTGCGCCACACCACCATCGGCACGCCGCAACTCTCGCACTCGGCGATCCACATCTCGTGGTCCTCGAAGAACCACTCGGACATCTTCGCCGCCTCGCACAGTTCGCACTCCGGGCCGAAGATGCTCATGTCAGTACGTCGCCCCGTCCAGTGCGGTGCGCACCTCGGAGATGTAGGAACCGACGGCATCCGCTCCGCCCTCGATCATCCGGCGCACGACGGATGCGCCCATGATGACCCCGTCAGCGACGCGACTCGCCTCCACTGCCTGCTCGGCATTCGACACACCGACACCCACCAGAACCGGCATCCCCGTGACCTTCTTGACCCGCGCGGCCAACGCAGTCGCAGTCCCCGCCAGGGACTGGCGCTCGCCTGTGACACCGAGAAGGCCCACCGAGTACACAAAGCCACGGGCGCGTTCGACAACCCGGGGCAGGCGTTCGTCCGGCGCAGTGGGCGCGGCGAGCATCACGGTCTCCACACCGGCGGCATCGGCGGCCGCACACCAGTCACCCGACTCCTCGAGCGGAAGGTCGGGCACGATCGCGGCAACGACGCCCGCAGCCCGCAGGTCTGATGCGAAACGCTCGTGACCGGCATGGAACACGGTGTTGTAGTAGCACATCACGGCCAGCGGGATGCCGACGTCCAGGGTGCGCACCTGCTGCAGGATCGACACCGGCGTCGCACCGTCGACCAGGGCAACCTGTGACGACTGCTGGATGATCGGTCCGTCCATCACCGGGTCGCTGAACGGGATGCCTATCTCGATCGCGTCGGCGCCGTTCGCGGCACATGCCCGCACGGCGTCCACCCACCCGGGGTAACCACCGGTGACGTACGGGACGAGGCACTTGCCTCCCCCGTCGATCCGCGAGCGCAATGCGGACTCGAGCGCTCCCGTCACTTCAGGCCGCCGAGGATGTCCATCATCTGCGCGACGTCCTTGTCCCCGCGGCCGGACAGGTTCATGAGCACGGTCTGGCCCTGCATCGTGTGCGCCTCGCGGGCGATCCACGCCACGGCATGCGCGCACTCGAGCGCCGGGATGATTCCCTCGCTGCGCGACATCAACTGGAACGCCTCGATCACCTCGTCGTCGGTCACGTTCGGGTACTCGGCACGGCCGATGGACGCTAGGTAGGAGTGCTCGGGCCCAACGCCCGGGTAGTCGAGCCCGGCGCTGACGCTGTGGGCCTCCTGCACCTGACCGTGCTCGTCCTGCATGAGGTAGCTCTTCATCCCGTGGACCACACCTGGCTGGCCACGCTTCACGGCGGCGCCACCGGCGGGCTCCACACCGATGAGTCGCGCCGGAGTGTCCACGAACCCGGAGAAGATGCCCATCGCGTTCGAGCCGCCACCGACGCACGCGACGACGACATCTGGTGTCGTGCCGAGCATGTCGTTGCACTGAGCGAACGCCTCGTCGCCGATCACCCGGTGGAACTGGCGCACCATGTACGGGTACGGGTGCGGCCCCATCACGGACCCCAGGCAGTAGTGCGTGCTCTCCACGGTTGCCACCCAGTCGCGCATGGCCTCGTTCACGGCGTCCTTCAGCGTGCGGCTGCCCGAATGGACCGCCTCCACCTCGGCGCCCAGCAGGCGCATGCGGAACACGTTCAGCGCCTGCCGCTCGACGTCGACTGCACCCATGTAGACCTTGCACTCCAGCCCCATCAGTGCAGCCGCCGTTGCCGATGCGACTCCGTGCTGGCCGGCGCCGGTCTCGGCGACGATGCGCTTCTTGCCCATGCGCTTGGCGAGCAGCGTCTGGCCGAGCACGTTGTTGATCTTGTGGCTGCCCGTGTGGTTCAGGTCCTCGCGCTTCAGGATCAACCGGATGCCGAGCTGCCTTCCGAGGTTGTGGCACTCGGTAAGCATGCTGGGGCGACCCGCGTACTCGCGCAGGATGTGGTCGAGGTCGGCACGGAACACCGGGTCGGCCCACGCTTCCTCGAATGCCACCTCCAGTTCCTGGCACGCGGGCACGAGTGTCTCGGGGACGAAGCGTCCGCCGAACTCACCGAAGCGCCCGTCCGATCCGGGGGTGACCAAAACTGACATGGCCCCAATTCCACCATGCGAACCGCCGAATCACACCAGCGATTGGGTGTGTCGTCAGTCGTCCATCCAGTCGTACGGGGCGTTCGCGGACCCTTCGTACTCCGCAGGCTCGTTCTCCCGCACCGTTGCGATGAATTTCCGCAGTTTCACGGGGTCCTTTCGGCCGGGGGACGACTCCACGCCGCTCGACACGTCGACTCCCCATGGCTTCGCTGCGCGGATTCCGGCCGCAACATTCTCTGGCGTGAGCCCGCCCGCGAGAATCAGCCGCGGTCCGACGGGCACGTCCCCGAGGAGCGTCCAGTCAAAGACCTTGCCCGACCCGGGCGCCGGTGCATCGACGAGGACGATGTCGGTCAGGAACTGGTCGGCGCGCGTGGCGTCCACCGTTCCGGCACTCACCGCCTTGATCACCGTGCGCACACGCTTCATGACCGTTGCCACGTCCTGCACGGTCTCGTGGCCGTGCAACTGGGCTGCCTTCACCCCGGACCTGTCGACGATGTCGATCACGCGGTCGGGATGCTCGTCACGGAACACCCCGACGGTGAGGATCTCCGGAGGCAGGCGGCGCGTGATGTCGTAGACCTTCTGCGCGGCGATCTGTCTCGGCGACGGCGCGAAGACGAATCCCACCGCGTCGGCGCCCAGGGCGACCGCGAGCAGCGCGTCCTCTTCGTTCGTGATGCCGCAGATCTTGACGAACACGGAACGAACCGTAGTTCCGCCCGCCTGCGGAAACGGCGGATTAATCGACCAGAAGGTCGGTCAACGGTCACGAGATGTTCGCCCACCAGCACGGCGTCGTAACCCGCGGCACGCAGGGCCTCGGCATCATGGCGACCCCTGACCCCGGATTCGGCGACCTTCACGAGATGCGGCGGAATGAGCGACCCCATGCGCACTGCCCGTTCCTGGTCGACGGCGAAGGTCACGAGGTCACGCTGGTTCACCCCGACCATGGTCGCCCCTGCACCGATTGCGGTCGCGAGTTCGGCCTCGTCGTGGACCTCCACCAGGGCGTCGATGTCCACCTGTCGCGCAACGTCCAGCATCTCGCCGAGTTCGGTAGCCGACAGAGCAGCGGCGATCAGCAGGACACAATCTGCACCCATGATGCGCGCGTCGCACACGTCCCTGGCATCGACGGTGAAGTCCTTCCGGATGACGGGAAGGTCGCACGCGGCGCGAGCCGCCTGAAGGTCAGCCACTGAGCCACCAAAGTGGTTCGAGTCCGTCAGCACGGACAGACACGCCGCCCCGCCCGCCTGGTAGCTGCGGGCCATGACGGCGGGGTCGAGCCCCTTGTTCAGGTCCCCCTTCGACGGAGAGCGTCGCTTGATCTCGGCGATCACCGCGAGATGGGGCGACGACGAGATCGCGCGGGCGAACCCCCGCGGGGGCGGCTGGTGGCGCGCCTCCCCGATGAGGTCGTCGAGAATTCGTTCGTCAGTGGCCGCGCGCATGCGGTGCCACGCGAGGATGTCGTCGAGGTA
>JBEGJV010000139.1:0-4414 GCA_041184385.1 Actinomycetota bacterium | reverse complement strand
CGTGTACAGCAGGCAGACACTTCGTGCCATCGCGGACCTCGCCGTGGAGCACAACCTCATCATCTTCGCCGACGAGATCTACGACAAGATCCTCTACGAGGACGCGGTGCACCACACGTTCGCCGAGCTCGCGCCGGACGCGCTGGTGTTCACGTTCAACGGCCTCTCGAAGGCGTACCGTCTTGCCGGGTTCCGCAGCGGCTGGATGATGGTGACCGGGCCGCGCAAGCACGCAGCCAGCTACATCGAGGGCATCAACATGCTCACGAACATGCGCCTCTGCGCGAACCACCCCGCGCAGTTCGCCATCCAGACGGCGCTCGGTGGCCGACAGAGCATCAAGGACCTTGTTCTCCCCGGCGGACGCCTGCTGGCACAGCGTGACGCGGCGGTCGCGGCACTGAACGCGATCCCCGGTGTGTCGTGCGTGACGCCGAAGGGTGCGCTGTACGTGTTCCCGAGACTCGATCCCGACGTGTACGAGATCAAGGACGACCGTCGCTTCGTTCTCGACTTCCTGCGCGCCGAGCACGTGCTCGTGGTGCAGGGAACAGGGTTCAACTGGCCGAACACCGATCACCTGCGCATCGTCACGCTGCCGTGGGCGAAGGACCTCACCGAGTCGATCGGTCGTCTCGGCAACTTCCTCTCCACGTACAAGCCGCCGAAGGATTGACGATGGCCGCGGCAGACCGCGGGCAGTTGCGCGAACTGTGGCGGATCAGGGACTTCCGGGTGCTGTTGCTCTCGCGCCTCGTGTCCAATCTCGGGAACGGAATCACACCGGTGGCACTGTCGTTCGGTGTGCTCGGGCTGGAGGGTGGCAACGGGCGATCGCTCAGCATCGTGAACGGCGCGCACATGGTGGCACTCGTCGTGTTCATGTTGGTGGGCGGTGTTGTTGCTGACCGTTTCGGCCGGTGCCGCACTGTCGGCGGCTCGGACATCATCGGTTCCTTCATTGTGGGCACCGCGGCATGGTTGCTGATCTCGGGTCGCGCAACCGTGTTGCTTCTCGCGACCACCGGCTTCCTTCTCGGTGCTTTGCACGCCATGTGGCAGCCCGCATACAGGGGCATCCTGCCGATGATGGTGCCGCGCGAGATGCTGCAGGCGGCCAATGCCGCGAACGGCATCATCGCCAACTCCACCTACCTTCTCGGCGCGGCGATTGCCGGCGTGCTGGTGTCAGCGTTCGGTTCCGGGTGGGCGATCATGGTGGACGCAGTGAGCTTCCTCGTTGCCGGGGTGCTGGTGTGGGGGCTGCGCCATCTTGACGAGCGTGTCGTGACGGACCGCTCCCAGTCGATGCTCGTTCAGTTGCGCGAGGGCTGGCAGGAGTTCGTGTCACGACAGTGGCTGGTCGTCACCGTGGTCAGCATGTCGTTGTTCTTCCTTGCGTTCGAGGCGTTCCAGGCCGTGATTGCGCCGGTGCAGATGAAGGAAGCGCTCGGTGGCGCAAGAGACCTGGGGTTCATGATGGCGGCGTGGGGCGCCGGTGGGTTCATCGGCATGTCGGCGGCCGTGCGGCTGCGACCGAAGCGACCAATGCTTGCCGCATGGTCGATCATGCCCGTCCATGCCGCATGGATGTTCGCTCTTGCCGTGCCCGCACCCTTGCCGGTGTTGATGCTCGCCGCGGTGGTGTCAGGGATGGCAATCGACCTGTCGTTCACGTGGTTCGGTACGACACTTCAGACCCAGGTGCCCGAGGACGTCATCTCCCGCGTCGGAAGCTTCGATGCCCTCGGCGTCGCACTGTTCGGACCGGTGGGACTGGTCTTTGCCGGCCCGTTGGTGGACTCGATCGGGGCATCGACGACGTCGACAATTGCCGGTTTTGTCGCACTCGTGTCGGGAGCGGCACCGTTGGTGTTCGCCTCCGTGCGACGTCTCGAGAGCGTCGTCTGACGACGGCCCGGTCAATCCGCAGTTACCAATGCGGTGAGCGGACGGACCGCGAGTAGGGTGCCCGAGATGACGACCACGGTCACGCTCACCGGCACCGGAGTCCCGCACGCAACCCCGGGACGAGCAGGGGCGGGGGTGCTGGTGCGCCGCGGGGACATGTCACTGCAGTTCGATGCGGGCCGTGGCACCGTGCTGCGGATGATCGAGGCGGGAGTGACACCCACGGACCTGACCGCCCTGTTCGTCACGCACTATCACAGCGATCACGTGGTGGACATTCCTGATGTGGTGCTGACCAGGTGGGTGCAGGAGCACATGCGCGAGGCGGGTCCGCTGCCCATCATCACCCCCACGGGGTCCGCCCTGCGTTACGTGGAACGGATGATGGACGCATTCGATGATGACATCCACGTCCGACGGGAGCACACGTCCAACGTGGACCTCCGACTCGACATCACGTCGTTCGCACCGGGTGCGGTCCCTGCGACCGTGTGGGAGTTGGCGGACGGGTCGGTGCGTGTGGAAGCAGTGGCCGTGCACCACGAGCCGGTGAAGGATGCGGTCGCCTACAGGGTGACCACCCCGGACGGGACCGTGGTGATCTCCGGGGACACCCGGGTCTGCCGCGAGGTGTTCGAGATGGCGGAGGATGCCGATGTCTTGGTGCACGAGACGTGCCGCAAGCGGGCCATGCAGAAGGCGATCGCCGGCACGCCGATCGAGAACATTTTCGATTACCACGCCGATTCCGTGGAGATCGGTGAATGGGCCCAGAAGCACCGTGTGCGCCATCTCCTGCTCACGCATCTGATTCCGTCGCCCCGCTCCGCCGAGGAAGCAGAGAAGTTCGCGCGCGACGCACGCGACGGTGGCTACACCGGCACCATCACCGTGGGCAACGACCTGACGACCGTCACCCTCGGCTGAGGGTCACTCGCCGGCTGTGCCGTGCGCCGTCACGCACGACGGCGACGTCGCGAAACCGCCGGGAGGAGCAACGCTCCGAGCATCGCAAGGGCAACGGGAATGACGATGAACAACACGGCGGTATTGTTCTCCTTCTTCCAGTCGCCGATCTTCACACCAAGACCGATGGTCGCCTTCTTCCCGTCCGCACTGACGGCGGTCAAGGCGATGCGATGGAGCCCACTCTCCACGGAATTGGGTATCACGAAGTCACGGTCGATCATTCCGCGATCGTCGACCGTGATTCTGCCGAGAAGCACCGGGGTGGAGAACATCCAGGCCTCAACCAGGGAACCCGGTTGGAACCCTGACATTTTGACCTTGATTCGATCGCCGATTTTCAGTCTGATGTTGCCTTCGGCATCAAGGACCGCAGGATTGCCTTTCGCATCAAGGGGTGCGAACGTCGCATTGAGAGAACCGACCGACACAGAAATCGAATTGTTCTGACGCGTGGTTTTGGGTGCGAGTGCGCGCGAACCCACGGAGACCGAGGCCTCCCCGGGCTTGAGAGACGGCAACTTCGGGGCATTTGCTGCCGGAGTTGTGGTTGTGCTGGGGCTGGGCATCGTCGTTGTTGTCTGCCGGACGGTGGTGCTGGTGGCCGCAAGGCCCCTCGGTACTGCAGTCGAGGGAGTCGTGGTGGTCACAATCGGTGCCTGCACATCGATGACCAATGCGACGGATGTTGCCGGCGAATTGGCTGCAGTAGTGGTCGTTGGCGTAACTGTCGTGGTGGTCGTCGTGGTCGTGGTTGTTGATGTGGAGGTTGTTGTGGAGGTTGTTGTGGTCGGCACGACGGTTGCGAACCTCAGGATGACAAGTCCCGATCCGCCACGTCCACCCTTGCCCGTGGCGGCGCCATTCGAGCCGGAGCCTCCGCCTCCGCCACCACGGCCATCAGTTCCGTCCACTCCGTCGGGTCCGCCGTTCACGCTGCCGGCTCCGCCACCGCCGTTGCCACCGTTGCCGGGGGTATTGACGTAACCGCCGCCTCCTCCGCCACCGCCGTAGTACGTGGCCGAGCCGGACACCGAACTGGAAACGCCGACACCTCCGTGTGCGGCACCGGTGGACGCCGCGGCACCTGCACCACCGGCACCGCCTCCACCGCCACCGCCCGTTCCGCTTCCGTTGCCGCCCTTGTAGGCGGCACCACCTGTCCCGGTGCTGCCCGTGGCGGTGGCGCCGGTGTCCTGGTACGCGCCGCCGCCGCCGGTGTAGCCCGTGTTGTTGGCTGTGCCGTCCGCATTCAGGTTGTTCGCGCCGCTTCGACCGATAGCACCACTTCCACCAAGGGCACTGACGGTCTGGGAGGCGTCAGCAACCGATGAGGCTCCGCCCGTGCGTCCACCGCCGGTTGAGTTCCCGACGCGGTTGTATCCCGCGGTTCCGCCTGCCCCCACTACAACAGTGACCGTGCCGGAGAGTGACCGAGTCGTCTCCACGACCTGGCCGCCTCCTCCGCCACCACCATTGCTGCCCGGACGAAATGCCAGCATCCGTAAGAGCGTCATGGCAAAGCCAGTTTGCTCAT
>JBEGJV010000138.1:0-4434 GCA_041184385.1 Actinomycetota bacterium | reverse complement strand
TGCTTCAGCGTCACCCCGACACGTTCAAGAGCCAGCACGAAGAGATCGTGGGTCAAGGGCCGCGGTGCAACCTCCCCATCGAGCATCATCCTGATCGCAATGCCCTCCGACAGTCCGATGTAGATGTCGAACTGCCGCCTGGGATGATCGTCCTCACGGAGCGACACCACGAAACTGTTCGAGGACCTGTCACGCTCGACCCTCCGCACAGAAAGGGACTTCACGGCTACCTCGGCTCTATCAGGCGTGCGATCTCGCGGGAGAGAATCGCCGACCGCAATTGTCCGCCCAGAGCCACGAGTTCGGTGAGCATGTCTACGGCGTCCTCGCGGGCAGCGGGGTTGCGCTGACGGAGCAAAGGCAGAATGCGCTGCTCGAAGAGGCTCAACTCCCGGTCCGTGGATGATTTCCACGCACGAAGGTGGCGGATGTCGATCCCGAGCTCCTGGAACCTCGCGGCGACCCGGGCGACCTCGACCGAATTCGGCTCGAAGAATGTGGTGTCGCCCACATCGTGACCGGTGACCAAACCTGCTTGTTCCAGCTCCTTCAGGAAGGACGGCTCGATGGAGACCCTCTTCAGCAAGAGGTCGCGGGGAACCGATTCGGTCTCGTCCGCGTGACGCGCCGCCACCATCCGTTGGTCCTTGGCGACCACCCGTCCGGCAAGAGGTTCCTGCTCGAGCACCTGCGGCGTGGAGGAGGTCGTCTTGCCCCTCGGTATCGCCGCGCGTGCTGCCGGATGTGCGTCGCTGCGGATCACACCGTCAGAGACGAGACGCAGCTCGCGGCTGATGTCACTCGTCTCGTCCTCCAGTTGGTCCTTGATCACACGAAGAGGGAGATAGTGGGCTTTCTGCTCGCGGAGAATGACTCGCAGGCGTTCCACCTCGGCCTCGGTGAATTTCCGGTACCCCGACGGGGTGCGTTCCGGATCGATGAGTCCCTGGCTCTCGAGAAACCTGATCTTCGAGATGGTGACGTCGGGGAACTCCTCCAGCAGCTGGGCGAGCACTTCTCCGATCGACAGGAAGTCGCGACCGCTCACTTCAGGCTCTCTGCACTCTGCAGGAACACGAGACGGAACTTGCCGACCTGGAGCTCGTCACCCTGGGAAAGAACTGCCGAGTCGATCCTTTGCTGGTTGAGGTAGGTCCCGTTCAGCGAACCCGCATCGGACACCACATAGCGACCATCCACCAACCTGACCTCACTGTGGCGTCGGCTCACTGTGATGTCATCGAGGACGATGTCACTCTCGGGGTGGCGACCGACCGTCGTCACCTGGGTGCGGAGACCGAAATACGACCCCTCGTCGTCTCCCCCGCGCACGACGAGGATGGCCTCGCCGGTGGGAATGTCCGACAGGTCAACCGACACGTCGTCGGCCACACCGGGGGCATCCATGCGGGGGTCAACCTTTGCGAGCGTGATGGTGCGGTCGTCCACGACGTCCAGCACAGAACCACAAGCGCTGCAGAAACCGCTGACAGGCGGGTTCCTGTGGCCACAGCGGTTGCAGAACACGTACGACATGTCAACCGATGAGAGCCTGGTAGTCGGCAGGAGACAGGAGATCCGCGGCGTCGCCCGACATCTCGATCTCACAGATCCAACCTTCACCGTAGGGGTCCGAGTTGAGAAGTTCGGGCGTGGCGGCAAGGGCATCGTTGACACGCGAGACCGTCCCGGACACGGGCGCGTAGACGTCGTTCACGGACTTGGTGCTCTCGATCTCGCTGAAAGAGTCGTTGGCTGAGACCTCGGTTCCGACGTCGGGCATCTGCACGAACACGATGTCGCCCAGAGCGTCCTGGGCGTAGTCCGTGATGCCGATGCGGGCGGTGGAGCCGGTGATCAGGACCCACTCGTGGTCCTTCGTGTATCGCAGATTCGTGGGCAGGGTCACGTGAATCACGGTAGCCGTTTGGCCGCTCGCCCTGATGCCAAATGGCTTCGGACGAGGGGTATGTACTGAAGAAACGTGTAGTACGAAATGGCCAGGCCCGGCACGCCCACTGCCCAACCCATCCAACGGGCCACGACCCACCCACCCCCGGCAGCGCCGAGGGTGATCCAGCCCACCGTGCACATCACCGCGAACGTCGCCCACTTGCCGAGTTTTGTGACCGAGAACCGCTCCATCCCGAACAACGTGGCCACCACCATGAGCACCGCGATCGAAACTTCCCTCACGAGAATGACGACGCCGAGCCATACCGGGAAGGCGCCGTAGTACATGGCCGTGACGGTGCCCACGAAGAAAATCGTCCTGTCGGCGATGGGGTCGAGGATCTTGCCGAGTTCGCTCCCCTGGTTGAAGCGCCGCGCAATCCAACCATCGACGAAATCCGTGAAACACAGGGCCCCGAAGAACCAGGCACCGGCACAGAACCGCTTGTCCGCCATCCATGACACGTAGACGGGAAGCAGTGCGAGTCTCGTCACCGACAGAAGATTGGGGATCGTCCAGATCCGACCGAAGAGACGTTCGTCAGCCACGGCACGATGGTACTTCCGGGACGGATGCGCCCCGATGATGCCCGTAGTCTCTGGACATGGGTACACAACTCGAGGGACAGGTTGCCTTCATCACCGGTGGTGGTTCCGGGCTCGGTGCCGCAGCAGCGGAGAGGCTCGCGGCCGACGGCGCAATTGTCGTCATCAACGACCTGAACGAGGAGGCTGCGTCGAAAGTGGCGGGCCGCCACGGTGGGCTGCATTTCGCGTTCGACGTGACCGATTCGAGCGCCTTCGACGCTGCGGTGGACTCGACGGTCGAACAACTCGGGCGCCTCGACATCATGATCAACAACGCAGGAATCGCGCCGTCGAACGTGTCGTCCAAGAGTGAACGCGCGGTCAGCAACGCGATGAAGAGAATGCAGGGAGACCTCGGGGCTATCGAACCGATGAATTACCTCGTGGACATGACGGACGCGGACTGGGACCGAATGCTCCGCGTGCATCTCTACGGCGCGTTCCATGGCACGCGTGCGGCGCTGCGGCACATGACCCCGCGCCGTTCCGGATCCATCGTGAACATCTCCTCGATTCTCGGCGTCATGCCGTCTTCTGGCGCCGCGCACTATTCCACCGCAAAGGCCGGGATCATCGCCCTCACGAAGTCGGTCGCAGACGAAGTCGCCGTGCTGGGCATTAGGTGCAACGCGGTCTGCCCGGGGTACATCGACACTCCCCTCCTCACGCCGTTCTCCGAACAGATGAAGGCCGGCATCGTGATGCGCATCGGAATGGGCCACATGGGCGAACCGAGGGACATTGCCGAGATGATCCGGTTCCTCGCCGGCCCAGAGTCGTCCTACTGCACCGGCGACGTCTTCAAGGTCTCCGGGGGGTACCTCGGATGACGACGATCTTCACACGCATCATCAACCGGGAGATCCCCGGCACATTCGTCCACGAGGACGACCGCTGCGTCGCCTTCCTCAGCATCAATCCCCTTGCGGACGGCCATGTGCTGGTCATTCCCAGGGAGGAGGTTGACCACTGGATCGACCTCGACGCCGACCTGGCAGCGCATCTCTTCGAGGTCTCACACCGCATCTCCCGCGCGCTCAGCAGCGCCTTCCCGTGCGAACGTGTCGGCATGATCATCGCCGGCTACGAGGTGAACCACTGTCACATCCATCTCGTCCCGACCAGCGACATGTCGCAACTCGACTTCCGGAACGCGGCACGCAGCATCGAACGGCAGGCACTCGAGGCAAACGCCGCCCGCATCATCTCTGCGCTCTCTGACGACTGACTCAGAACAGTGTGTCCGGCTCGTCGGGCTGGACGGCCGACAACAGCTCTGGTCCGTTGTTGCGGACGGAATTGACCTTCTTGTCAACCTCGTACGGCGCGAGTCTGGGTTGCGAGGAAAGGTGGAGGAGTTCCAACGGCGCAACCTCTGCGGTTGCCCAGTCAACACAGTCCGCCAGCGTCAATTGGACCGGTGACCGGTCGTGGATCATCGACAGGTCGTCGTAGCTCTGGCGGGTGATCATGGTGAATGTCGTGGCACCATCCAACAACGGACTGTTGGTCCACAGACCCGCAGCCCACATGGTCCTGCCGTCCGCCCGCGGGACGAAGAATGGACGCTTCATCTTCGGGTCGCTGCGGTCCCATTCGTAGAAGCCGGTCATCGGAATCATCGCCCTGTGCGATTTCACAAGATTCCGGAACGACGGCTTCTCGGTGATCGTCTCTGACCTCGCATTGATCATCTTTGCCGCCGCCGAAGCGTCCTTGGACCACACGGGGAGCAATCCCCAGCACGCAGGTCTCATCACGAGCCCTCCGTTCAGGGCAATCACTATCGGAACCACCTGGGTCGGAGCCGTGTTGAAGTTGTGAACTTCCCGGGGCACGTCAGGTTCGATCTCCACCTGCACACCGGGGACCGCCCCGAGAATCTCGTCGAGA
>JBEGJV010000137.1:0-4448 GCA_041184385.1 Actinomycetota bacterium | reverse complement strand
CATCTGGTTGCGCAGCAGCCTCAGGCCGGTGCGGCCGGTTGCGTCGCGCACGAGCTTGCGTCGCAGGCTGGCGCGTGTGATCGGGTAGTTCGCGTAGAGAGGCTTGTCCGGCTCGTCGGGCCCGAACTCGCGGCGGTGGTGCGCCATGTGCACGCGTCGGTATGCCTTCGTGCTGGTCATCGCGGGGTACCCGAGGAACCACATGCCGACGAAGTCGTTGGCGCCCTTGTGGCGGAACAGCGTGCGGTGCGCGGCCTCGTGCATCAGGGACGCGAACTGCGCGTGCGCGCGACCCATCAGCAGGAATGCGATGACCCATGTGACGGGGTGGGAGATCCGCACGGCCGCGACGATGATCAGTGAGGTCTGGCCGTAGAGCCACACGACGGACCACGCGTTCTTGAACGACGGGATGCGCCGCAACCGCTCGCGGTCCTCCGGCGAGAGGCGGCCGTCGATGCCGATGTGCCCGTTCGGGTGCGTCTGCGGCACGGTGTCCGGGGACATGCCGCCGAACAACGGCGATGCCTGCCGCTCACCAGCCACGGTCGACCCATTCCTGCAGGTGCGGTCGCTCCATCGAGATGGTGGTGTCGACGCCGTGGCCGGGGAGGACGACCGTGTTCCCCGGGAACGTGAAGAGGCGCGTGTCGAGCGACTCGATGATCGTCTCGAAACTGCTGCCGGGGAAGTGCGTCGCGCCGGGGCCGCCGGGGAACAGGGTGTCGCCGGTGAAGAGCAACGGGGCGTCGTGCACCTTGAAGCTGACGGATCCGGGCGTGTGCCCCGGGTTGTGGATGGCCTGCAGGCGGAGCCTGCCGACCTCGATCACCTGTGTGTCCTCGATGAACACGTCGTAGCCGACGTCAGCGAGCATCTTCGCGTCCTCGTTCATGACCGCGACCTCGTACCCGGCCTCGCGCATGGCGGGCACGGCCTGGATGTGGTCGTGGTGACCGTGTGTCTCCAGCACCTTGGTGACGCCGAGCGCGGTGCACAGCTCGAGCAGTTTCTCGTGCTCGTTCGCCGCGTCGATCAGGACGGCCTCGCCGGTGTGCAGGCACCGCACCACGAACACGTTGTTCGCGTACGGACCCACGACGACGCGGTGTACCTGCAGGTTGTGGTCGAAGTAGTGCAGCGTGCCGAGAGACGATGCCATGCCCTCATCCTGACACGACATCGAAGCCGAGCGACAGTGCGACGGGGATCTGTGCCGAGTCGAAGGTCACGAAGCGCACGGGGCGGGGGAGGCGGTTCGCGGCTGCCAGGTGCATCGCGGACGACACGCCGATCGGTTGCTGCGTGGCGAGGGTCGTCGCCTCGTCGAGGAGTGAGCGGTCCGTCGGCACCACGTGCAGGAAATCCCACGTGTGGCGCACCATGTCTTCGAGTTCGCGCACCAGCACCGGTTCGTCCGTCAGACGTGCAGCCGCGGCGATGGCCTCGGGGAGGGCGACGGCACACGCGCACCACGTGGTGTCGCCGTTCATCGCATCGAGAACGGTGGCGCGCGCCGGCGAGTCCACGTGCAGGGCGAGCAACGCCGATGCGTCGAGAACGACCGTCACCTGCGAACCGTGCCTGAATCGGTCCGTCTCATCGCCGGACCGTGCCATGGTCGGTCCGCCTCATCGCCGGACCTCTGAGAGCGCGCGGTCAATGCGGGTGCCGGCGTAGAGAACGAGCGGCTCTGCGGGCACGAAGTCACCGCGACGACGGGGCGGCTCCACGCGTCCGTGCGCGACCAGGTCATGGAGGGATGACCCCGAGTCGTCGCCCGTGATGGGGCCGAGCTGGGCGGCGGGCTTCCCCGCCGAGGTCACGATGATCCGTTCACCAGCCTGGGCCCGGCGCAAGTACGTGGCAAGGGATTCCCGCAGTTCCCGCATGCCGATCAATGCCATGGGCGCAGGCTAGCGGAATGTGTACACATATGTACACAACGCGATTGGCACGGGCCGCGCCCCGGACATCAGACTGACGGCATGAATTTTGCATTTAGTGAAGAGCAGGAAGAACTCCGCAAGATGGTGCGCTCGTTCCTCGAGAACAAGTCCGCCGAAGAGGCAGTTCGTGAGCAGATGGAGACCAGCAACGGCTACGACGCCGCTGTGTGGGGCCAGATGGGTTCCGAGATGGCGCTGCAGGGCATCGCGATCCCGGAAGAGTTCGGTGGCCAGGGCTACTCGTTCATCGAGCTCGGCGTCGTCCTCGAGGAGATGGGCCGTGCACTCCTGTGCGCCCCGTACTTCTCGAGCGTCGTTCTCGCCGCCAACACGCTGCTCCTCTCGGGTGACGACGCAGCGAAGAAGGCACACCTGCCCGGCATCGCCGCAGGCGAGACCATCGCAACCCTCGCCACCACCGAGCCCTCGGGCCGTTGGGACGAGGCCGGCATCACCATCGAGGCGAAGGGCTCCGGCTCCGACTTCACCATCTCGGGCACCAAGAGCTTCGTGCTCGACGGTCACACCGCGAACCTGATCATCGTCGCCGCACGCACCGGCAAGGGCGTCAGCCTGTTCGCCGTCGACGGCAACGCATCGGGCCTCACCCGCACCGCGCTGTCCACCATGGACCAGACGCGCAAGCAGGCCAAGCTCGAGTTCAACAACACCCCGGCGAAGCTCATCGGCACCGAGGGCAAGGGCTGGGACGTCCTGTCGCAGGTGTTCGACCTCGCAGCGGTTGCACTCGCGGCCGAGCAGGTCGGCGGCGCCCAGAAGGTTCTCGAGATGGCAGTGCAGTACGCAAAGGACCGCATCCAGTTCGGTCGCCCGATCGGTTCGTTCCAGGCCATCAAGCACAAGTGCGCCGACATGCTGCTCGAGGTCGAGTCGGCAAAGTCCGCCGCGTACTACGGCATGTGGTGCGCCGCAGAGATGAACGACGAGCTCGCCTCGGTCGCTTCGCTCGCGAAGGCCTACTGCTCGGAGGCGTACTTCCACGCCGCAGCCGAGAACATCCAGATCCACGGCGGTATCGGTTTCACCTGGGAGCACCCGGCGCACCTGTACTTCAAGCGTGCGAAGTCGAGCGAGCTGATCTTCGGCGACCCGACCTACCACCGCGAGCTCCTCGCACAGCGCATCGGCATCTGATTGCCGGTCCGCTGACACGCGGAACCATCGAGGAGAGCCCGGGCCGGAAGGCCCGGGCTCTTCCGTTTCCCGGGTGAGGTCGACCCCGCACCCGGTGACGACGGCCGTTCGCCATCGTCCTACTGTTCGTGCATGCCGCGCACCGTGATCGCCCAGATTTCCGACCCGCACATCGTGGGGCCGAACGACGAACTGTTCGAGGCATCGGACCCGGTGGGGAACCTCTCGAAGGCGATCGCACACGCCGTGCAGCGCGCCGAGGCCGTCATCATCACCGGTGACCTCGCCGCGCGCGCCGGCACGGACGCGGAGTACGAGGGCGTTCGTGCGGTGCTCGACTCCTGCGGTGTCGACGTGCTGCTGTGCGCGGGGAACCACGACGAGTCACAGAAGATCCAGTCGTTGTTCGGCGTGCAGGGACGAAACGGACGGCTCGACTACGTGCACGAGCTGTCGCAGGGACGACTCGTCGTTCTCGACTCGGCGCGCGCGGGCCGCGGTGACGGCGCACTTGCCGATGACCAGCTCTCGTGGCTCGATGAGGAGCTGTCCATCGGCGCGCCCACGGTTGTCGCCATGCACCACCCGTGCTTCTCGATCGGCGGGAAGGCGCTTGCGGGCGTGCGTCTCGATGACGACTCGGTGGAAGGATTGGCATCCGTTGTCTCGCGTCACCGCAACGTGCTGTCGGTGATCAGCGGTCACGCACACATGACGCTGTCCACCGCATTCGCCGGCACCGTGGCGCACGCGTGCCCGAGCGTGAGTTACGAGTTCGACTTCCAGGGACGCAACCTCATGTACCGCCCGGGCCTACCCCAGTACATGACGTACACGTGGGTGGAGGGCGGTGCCGGCTTCTTCGCGCGCCAGGTCACCGTGGCACCCGAAGCCGACTGGCTGGTGATGGAAGCCTTCTAGCCTGCGGCCGTAGGCTTCACCGCATGAGCGGCGTCACCATCCTCTTCATCGTTCTCTCCGCGGTGCTGGTGTTCGTGATCGCCGCGGGCGCCGTCGGCCGCGAGGCCCACCGCCTGGATGCCGTGGCGCCGCGCGTCGTCTACGAGATCGAGGAGGCGGTGCAGTTCGTTGCTGACCGACTGCCCGCCGACACGCAGGCACGTCTCACGTTCGACGAGGTTCAGGTCCTCCTGCGTGAGCACCTGAACTGGATGGCCACGAAGGGTCTGCAGCCGGAGAAGCCGGTGGACCAGGTGCAGAACATCAGCGAACCGGTCGTGGTGGACGAGAACACCCTGACTGCGCACCTTCTCGCGCGCGCCGGGGAGCGCGGCGTGGAGATCGTCGACGACATCGACGTCGTGCGCGTGGTCGATGCCCACC
>JBEGJV010000136.1:0-4633 GCA_041184385.1 Actinomycetota bacterium | reverse complement strand
CGGCACGCTCGCGCGCGGCGGTGCGCATCTGGTCGTTGAACAGTTCGCTGCGCCCGCGGCCGCGCTGCTTCGCCCGGTACATCGCCGTGTCGGCGGAGTGCAGGAGCGTGACTGCCGCGTCGGCGGGGCTCATCTCGGCGAGGAGGTCGTCCGTCGCCATGGCGACCCCGACGCTCGCGCCGGCCTCGATCTCGACGCCGTGCAGCACGAGCGGCCCGGTGATGGCGGTTCGGATGCGCTCGGCGATGTCGAGCGCGACGTGGTCATCGAGCACGCCCTCGCAGAGCACCACGAACTCGTCACCGGCGATGCGTGCGACGGTGTCGTTCGGCCGGGTGGCGTTCGCCAGTCGCTTCGCGATGGAGACGATGAGCTGGTCGCCCACGGCATGGCCGATCGTGTCGTTCACGTGCTTCAGCTTGTCGAGGTCGATGAAGAGCACGGCCACTTTCACTCCGGTGGTGCCGGCCCTCTCCAGCGCCTCGGTCGTCTTGCGGAGGAACAAAACCCGGTTCGGCAGGCCGGTGAGTGCGTCGTGCGTGGCGATGCGGTCGAGTTCCGCGCGCGCCTGGCGCTCCTCGGTGATGTCGCGCGCGATCGTTGCCCAGTGGTGCACCGAACCGTCCGACTCGCGCACCACCTGTGCGATCACCGTGAACGTGCGGGCGAGGCCCTCCGGCGAGCGGAACGCGATCTCGCCCTCCCACCTGTTGGCGTTGGTGGTGCCGGCATCCAGCATGAACCGCGGAAGTTGGTCGCGCACCGCCTGCATGTACGTGCGTGCGGCCACGTCGTCGGAGATCGTCTTCGTGGGGTCGACGCCGACCAGCGTGCGGGCTGCATCGTTCGCGAACGTGAGGTTGCCGAGACGGTCGAACACGATGACCGCGTCACCGGAGACGTCGAGAAGGCCCACCAACTGGTCGGACAACGACGACTGCTCGACGACGGGTGTGACGTCAACGGCCGTGCCGACGTAGCCGAGGATGCGGCCGCCGTCCATGGTGGGTGCGGTGCTGATGCGCACCCACGTCGTCTCGCCGGTGGCGGATGCGACGCGGATGTCGACGGAGAACGGTGTGCCGTCGTTCTTGTGCGCGACCCAGCGCCGTTCGCACTCGGTGCGGTCGTGCGGCGTCGCGAAACTCCAGGGAGCGGTGCCTTTCGTGACGGGGGCACCTCCCAGGACGAGGGACCTGAACGCGTCATTGGCGGCCAGCAGACGGCAGTTGGTGTCTGCTTCGAAAACCCCTACGGGCAAGGCTGCGGTGACGGCGTCGATGCTCCCATTGTCACAGACCGAATACCGTCAGTGGTGGAACAAACTCCGAGAGTGGTTGGTGGGCACTCTGCGTGAAGAGGTCCCGTCGCGGGTCAACGGCTGAACGTGAACTCGGAGGTGGCCGATTCGATGGCGGCACCCTCGATGGCCGCGCGCATGGCAGGTGCCGGGTCGCCCGACTGCGACTCCAGCACCTGGCTGAGTGCGTACACGGTGAGCGAGTAGTGGTGCGTGGACCCCGCCGGCGGGCACGGTCCCGTGTAGGCGGGCTTTGCATCTGAGTTCATCGCGACTGCGGCAAGGTCGCTGACGTCACCCTCGGCAAGCCCCGTCGCCGAGGCATCGATGTTCGCGACGGTCCAGTGCGCGAAATCTGGAGCGTCGAGATCGGTGAGGATGACGGCGTACGCACTCGCGTTCGCCGGCCCGTCCGCCCACGAGACCGCCGGCGAGATGTTGTCACCGTCGCACGTGTACCTGGGGTCGATCGCGGCCCCCGCCTGCCACGGCGCGGTGACCGTCATGACGCTGCCGTTGCCGTCTGCGCCGGGGCTGGACGTGGTGGTCACTATGGCAATCGACTCGCCCTGGTTCGCGCCCGGTGCCTTCATGGTGCGCCCGTCATTCGTGGAGCACGACGCGGTCATGACCGCGAGACACACCGACAACAACGAGAACCCAACGCGGCGCATGGCATTCAGACTAGGCGCACCACCTCCCGCGGGGCCCGCGCTCGTTAGCCTGTCGTGGATGCCGATGACACCCCTCTCAGCAACCGGAGAGCCGCTCTGTCTGCTGACCGTGCATGCCCATCCCGACGACGAGGCATCGAAGGGCGCATCCACCGTCGCGAGGTACTTCGCCGAGGGAGTGCGCACGGTGCTCGTGTGCTGCACCGGCGGCGAGGAGGGCGACCTCCAGAACCCGTCCCTGCGCGAGCCGGGCCAGCCGTTCCACGGGCTCACCCCGGAACAGGAGAAGGCACTGCTCGCCGAGGTCCGGCCGAAAGAACTGGAGCGATCCGTCGAGATCATCGGGTTCTCCGCACTGCACATGCTCGGCTATCGGGACTCGGGAATGGCGGGGACGCCCCCGAACGAACACCCCGACTGCTTCCACCAGGCCGACATCGATGAAGCGACAGGACGCCTGGTGCGCATCATCCGCACCGAGCGTCCGCAGGTGATCCTCACGTACAACGACGACCAACGTGGCTACCCGCACCCCGACCACCTGCGCGTGCACGACATCAGCGTGCTCGCATTCGAGCGCGCCGGTGACCCCACGTGGTACCCGGACGCCGGTGAGCCGTGGCAGCCGTCGAAGATGTACTACACGCTCTGGTCGAAGGAGCGCGTCCTCGCGGTGCACGAGGCACTGCTCGCAAAGGACGGCAAGTCGCCGTTCGAGGAGGCCTGGTTGAACAGGCCGTCACAGGACCACCGCATCACCACCCGCCTCCACCTGCCCGGGTTCCTGTCGGCGCGCAGCGGTTCGTTGCGTGCCCACGCCACGCAGGTGGACCCGTCGTCAGCGTGGTGGTTCGGTCTCACCGACGAGGAACTGGCCACCGTGTACCCGTGGGAGGACTGGATCCTCGCGATGTCCACGATGAGCATCGACACCGAGCACGTGATGGAGGACGACCTGTTCGCCGGTGTCAGGGCAGACAGCAGCGTCCCCGCCGGCTGATCAGACGGCGCGCATCGCGTCGCGCAGGTCGCGGTAGCCGATCAGCACCGCACCGCTGTCGCGAACGGCCGCCGCGAACTCCGCGTCCTTGGTGACGAGGTCGAGGTCGTCGACCCAGCCCGCAGCGACATCGCCGAGCGCCCGCACCTCGGGGGTGTCGATTGCCGGCTGCACGTGGATCTCGGTGACACCGGGGCGCAGCGAGCGGAACGACTCGATGGCGCGCGAGCGGCTGCCCGGTGACCAGTCATGGTCGAAGTGATCGGGGAACAGCACGCCCTCTTCCGCGGCGAGCGCGCGGAACGGGAAGCCGGCACGCGACTCGTCGATGCTCGAGGGAAGGCGGATGGGCAGGCGGAACTCGACGGCGAGCTCCAGGTACACGTCGAAGAACTCGGGGCGCAGGGTGATGGAACTGAGGTGAGGCGCGAGGTGGGTCACGTCGATGCCCCACGCGATGGCGCGCTCGATCTGCGCGCGGCACTCGCGCAGCACCTCGGAGGGGTCGGCGTGCTCCCACAGGTCATCGATCGAGCGCGGGAATCCGCCCTCACCGGAGAGGAGCGACGGTGCGTGGGTGAGGGGGCCCCAGCGGTACGACGGGTGCTCGGCGTTGAGGGTGAGGTGCACCCCGATGTCGTCGCCGTGGTACTCGTCGGCAGCGAACCGTGCCCAGGGCGCCGGCATCATGATGGACGCGCACGTGGCGAGGCCCTCGCGCATGGCGCGGTACACGCCGACGGTGGCGCCGTGGCACGAGCCGAGGTCATCGCAGCTGAGGATCACCAGTCGGGCGTCGTCGGCATGGCCCAACCGGGAGTTCAACGACGCTTCAACCATGCTCGGAACGCTATCGGGAGCACCTGCCCCACAGCCCGAGTGACGCCGTGCGGGCATCGTTCGCGGCCTCTGCGAACCGGGTCTCGAACGTGGTGTTCGGGGGGAACGGGTAGGGCAGTGCCCAACCACCCGCGACGAGGTCGAGGTTCACGAAGAGGCCGTCGGCTGATCTGTGCACGTACCCGAGGAGTCGTCCGTACCGGTCACGGCTCTCGACATCGCGCTCCACCCAGACATCGGTCCCCTCGGTGAGCAACGATGCCGTGTGCGCCGATGCTTCGGGGCCGAAACACTCGACAGGTTTGGTGGGGTGGTGGGTCTCGGGGGTGTTCACCCCGATCAAGCGGATGGTCTCGGAACGGCCGGAGATGTCCACCACCACCGTGTCGCCGTCGACGACGCGCGAGACCCGTCCGTGGACACGACCGTGCGTGTCCGGTGAAACCCGAAGGGGTGAGCACGCTGTTGCCAGTGCGCCCACCCCCACGAGAAGTGATGTCAGTTGTGCAAGGCGGGGCATGCCCGCCATGTGTGCGTCAGAGACGCTCGATGAGCGTTCCGGTGCCGAGACCGCCGCCGCAGCACATGGAGATGAGGCCGTAGCGGCCACCCGTGCGCTCGAGCTCGTAGAGGGCCTTCGTGACGAGGAAGCCGCCCGTGCCACCGAGCGGGTGACCGAGAGCGATGGCACCGCCGTTCGGGTTCGTCTTCTCGAGGTCCGCGCCGAGTTCCTTCGCCCACGCGAGGACGACCGATGCGAATGCCTCGTTGACCTCGAACACGTCGATGTCGTCGATCTTCATGTTGTTGCGGTCGAGG
>JBEGJV010000135.1:0-4713 GCA_041184385.1 Actinomycetota bacterium | reverse complement strand
CACCACCGAGTACGAGATGCCGTAGCCGAGGTTCGTCGGGGACCCCGGCAGGACGCGCGCGTCACCCACGAACAACGTGCGGTAATCACCCGCCTCTGCCTGGTCGGGCAACTGCGTGAGCAGCCCGGTGAGCGTTGTCCCCGGTTGGTGCCACGTGCCGGCGACGGCATTGACTGCACCGGGAAAGAGACCGAGCGTGAACGCACCGGCGACGCCGCATCGCGCGCAGTCCGCGGCGTCGTCCGCGGGACCACCGCACGCGCGGGAAGGCTCCTCGCTCCACTCGGTGTGCGCTTCGTCGTCGTGCCGATCATTGACGGTGGCCTGTCCACGCGTTCGCGTCCCGTCGCCGAGCCGCGGGGCCTCGTGGATGCGATGTCGCGCCAGCTCGACTTCAAGCGCCGTTACTCGTCGCCCGACCTCGCGGTCTTCGAGAACGCCGCGTGGGTCCCCGTTGCGTCGCTTCTCACCACTTCCGGTGCCGAGGCATCGAAGTCCGCGGGGGCCGAGTCGATGATTGCCAACGATCTCACCGGTGCCACCGCGGTGTTCCCGTCATTCGGGAGCACCCGCGAGTCGTCTGTCCGGGCCGAGCCGGGGACGCTCCACCTCTCGGTGCCGTACACGACCCGTTGGAAGGTGACTGTCGACGGGGCCGACGTCCCTGCGCGACCGGCTTTCGGTCTGACGAACGCCTATGACATCGCCACGGCGGGCACGGTCCGGGTCTCCTTCGGCTCGTCGCTGCCGGGCACCCTCATGGCCATCGTGATGTTGCTTGCGTGGCTGTTCGTCGCGTGGGTGGCGCTGCCGCGTCGTCGCAGGGTCGCGCGCCGCACGACGGAAGCGTCGGTCTCGGGCGATGCAATCTCGTTCGGCGAGGGTGACCAGTGAACCGTCTGCGGCAATTGCTCGGGTTCCTCGTGCTGGTGGCGAGCGTCGCGGGCATCGTGATGGTTGACCGACTCGACTCCGATGCACCCGAGGGTGCCGCCGTGGCGAACGGGGCTCTCAGTGCCTTCCCGCAGGTCTCCGACACCCGGCGCATCAGTTCGTCGTGGTTCTGTCCGGGAGCCGCCGCCGGTGACGGGGTGACCAACGCGTACGTCAACATCTCGAACCCGGGGGAGACCGACCTCGTCGCTTCGGTCTCGTTCATGTCGACTGATCCGATCGAGCAGCAGTCCGTCGTCGTGAAGCCGCGTTCGCGGGCACAGATCGAGTTCCTTCGTGGCCGCACGGTCGGAGTGGTGGTCCCGCAGGTGGAACTTGTCGGCACCACCGGCACTGTCGAGCAACAGCTGGAGTTCCCCGGTGGCGACGTGACGTCACAATGCGCACCGGACACCTCGGTGACGTGGCATTTCGCCGATGGTTTCACCGCGGAGGGGAGCACACAGCGCATCGTCATCACCAACCCGTACCCCGATGCCGCCGTGGTGAACATGACGTACACCACGAAGGAGGGTTCGCGGAACCCGGCGAACCTGCAGGGCCTCATCATCGCGCCGCGCTCGGCGAAGAGTCTGTCGATGGCGGATGTCGGTGCCCAGGACGAGGCACGGCTCGCGGTCTCGGTGACCGCAACCACCGGCAGGGTCGTTGCATCCCGCATCCAGCACTACATCGGACTCGGCCGTCTCGGGTACTCCACCACGGTCGGCACGCCGCGAACGCTCTCGCAGTGGTGGTTCACGTCCGGCCGCACGGGTTCCCAGGTGGAGGAACTGCTCATCGCGTACAACCCGGGGGAGGAGACGTCGAAGGTGCAGGTCACGTTCTTCGGCGAGGGCATCACCAACGGGCTGCCGATCGACGAGAACAACGTGGCTGCCACCCCCACCCAGGAGATCGATGTTCCCGCCGGTTCGATCGTCGCCATCAACACGGCGGAGGTGGCCGAACTCCCGAAGGGTGACCACGCGATGGTGGTGTCGTCGCTGAACGATGTCGGTCTCGTCGTGGAGCACGT
Source organism: Actinomycetota bacterium (assembly GCA_041184385.1). GTDB lineage: Bacteria > Actinomycetota > Acidimicrobiia > Acidimicrobiales > Ilumatobacteraceae > UBA2093. Next base: position 2,741 of record JBEGJV010000135.1, on the reverse strand, counting down.
GCTCTCGCAGCGCACCGGCGGCAGTTCGTTCACGGCGGTCACGAACGGTCTCGCCGACGGTCTCGTGTCGTACACGTGGCGACTGCCGAGCGGTCTCATCGGGGGTGCACTGAACGCGGTCACCATCCTCAACACCTCTGCCGAAACAGGAACGTTCACGGTGTCGGCCTACGGCCCGGGCGGCAAAGTGGCGATTCCCGGTCTCGAGAATCTCCCCATCGGTCCCGCGTCGGTCGCCAGCCTGAACGTCCCGGCTGACGCGCCGGTCGGCGAGGTGATCATCGAGTCGACGGTGCCGATCGCCGTGCAACGCCGCATGGCCCGCAATCACGGGCTGGTTGGCTTCACCATCGTCGGCGGCCTTCCCGTGAGGCCGGCACAATGAACGCGGTTTTCGTGCTGCTCGGTGTCGCCGTGGCTCTCCTCGTGTCGGTCGTGATGCGCAGGAGACGACCTGACGCGCCGACTCAGGGTGGATTCCAGTTGCCCACGCAGATCGACCGCGGTGACTTCCCGAACCCCGGGGTGCCGTGGCTCGTGCTCCTGTTCACGTCCGCGACATGCGACGCATGTGCCGACATGGTGCGGAAGGCGCGGGTCGTGGAGTCACGCGAGGTCGCGGTTGCCGACATCGAGTACACGGCGAACCGCGACCTCCACAAGCGGTACCGCATCGATGCCGTGCCGTGTCTGATCGTTGTGGACAGTGCCGGGGCCGTGCGCACCGGTTTCCTCGGGCCGGTGAAGGCGCAGGACCTGTGGGCAGCGATCGCCGAATGCAGGGAACCAGGCTCGACCCCGAAGCACGAGCACGGCTTCGGGGATTCGCACCGAAACTGATCAGCTGATCGGCGTCTCGCTGGCGGCCGGGGTGTCGAGACCCTGCTGGATGAGGCGACCGACAGTGGGGCCGTCGATGGTCTCCTGGTCGAGCAGTGCCTGCGCAACGAGGTCGAGGCCCTTGCGATGCTTCATGAGAAGGTCGTGCGCACGCTGTTCCTGTTCCAGCAGGATGCGGGCGATCTCGTCGTCCATGGTCTTGGCCGTGGCGTCGGAGTACTCGCGTCCGCTGGTCATGAGATCCTCGCCGAGGAACACCTGCTGCTGGCCGTGCCATGCCATGGGCCCGACGGTGTCGGACATGCCCCACTCGCGCACCATGCGGCGCGCGATGTTGGTGGCCTGCTCCAGGTCGTTGGCGGCACCGCTGTTCAGCTGGTTGAAGACGATCTTCTCTGCGACGCGCCCGCCCATCGCCTTGCAGATGACATCGAGGAAGTACTCGCGTGAATACGTGTGGCGTTCCTCCGGCAGCGTCCACGTGACGCCGAGGGCCATTCCGCGGGGGAGGATGGTGACCTTGTGCAACGGGTCGCTGTTCGGCAGCACCGTGGCGAGGATGGCATGGCCGCCCTCGTGGTAGGCCGTGGCCTTCTTCTCCTCGGCGGTGAGGACGAGGCTCTCGCGGCTGGCACCCAGCACGACACGATCGCGCGCGTTCTCGAAGTCGATGCGCTCGATGTGGGTGCTGCCGCGGCGAACGGCGAACAACGCAGCCTCGTTGACCAGGTTCGCAAGGTCGGCACCGCTCATGCCCGGGGTGGCCTTGGCCATGGTGTCGAGGTCGACGTCGGGACCGATGCGCTTGTCGCGCGAGTGCACTCTCAGGATGGCGAGACGCTCGTCCGACTCGGGAAGCGGGACCACGATCTGACGGTCGAAGCGACCGGGGCGCAGCAGTGCCGGGTCGAGAATGTCGGGGCGGTTCGTCGCAGCGAGAACGACGATGCCCTCGGTGGTCTCGAAGCCGTCCATCTCGGCGAGCATCTGGTTGAGGGTCTGCTCGCGCTCGTCGTGGCCGCCACCGAGACCGGCACCGCGCTTGCGGCCGATCGAGTCGATTTCGTCGACGAAGATGATGGCGCGGCCCATCTTGCGCGCCTGCATGAAGAGGTCGCGCACGCGACTGGCGCCGACACCCACGAACATCTCCATGAAGTCCGACCCGGTGACCGAGAGGAAACCGACGCCGGCCTCGCCCGCGACCGCACGCGCGAACAGGGTCTTGCCGGTGCCGGGAGGTCCGACGAGGAGGATGCCCTTCGGGACGCGCGCACCGATCTCCTTGAAGCGTTCGGGCATTCGCAGGAAGTCAACGACCTCCTTGATCTCCATCTTCACGCCGTCGTACCCGGCGACATCGGCGAACGTGGTGGACGGCTTGTCGGCCTGGTACGCCTTCGCCTTGCTGCGCCCGATCGACATGATGTTGCCCTGCTGGCCCATGGCGCGGCGCTGCATCCACATGAAGAACGCGATGACGAAGAGGAACGGGAGGACGATCGGCACGAGGCTGGTGAACCAGTTGGCCTGCGGGGTCTTGTAGTCGTAGTCGACACCCATCTGCTTCAGGAGCTGCTCATCGGCGTCGGACAGGGTGACTGCACCGGTGGTGGAGAACTTGCTGCCGTCCGACAGGGTGCCCGTGATGGTGTTGGTGGCGTTGTTGATGGTGACCTTCTGCACCGACCCGTTGCGCACCTGCTGCAGGAACTCGGTGTACGACAACTTCTCGCCTGCGGTGGTGGAGAACATCTGCGCACCGACACCGATGCCGATGATGGCGGCGACGATGGCCCAGATTGCCCAGCGCGGCATGGGTGGCCGGGCCCCCTGGTCGGGTCCCTGGCCCTTCTGGCCACGCGGGCTGAAGCCCTTGAACGGGGCACGCGGCGGCTGGT
>JBEGJV010000134.1:0-4925 GCA_041184385.1 Actinomycetota bacterium | reverse complement strand
GTCGTGGATGGCGAACACCTCGTCGTCGATGCGCACGACCGCGACAGGGACGCCCTCGACGTCGACGTGGACGGCCTTCCCGTTCTCCAGGGAATCGAAAGAGATGCCCATCACTTGCCTTCCTTCGCGAGCTTCTCGGACACGGCGCGGCGCAGCGGCTCCGTGTCGACGCCCTTCGGCAGGCGGTCGAGCACGTCGTTGATAGAAGCGCTGCTCGTCGTCGATGGAACCGACGGTGCTGGCGTGGCTGCACTTCACCTCGTTGGTCTCGATCTCCAGGTTCGGCACGCTCTCGGCCCATGCACCCTCGCCGAGCGTGAGGTTGCGGTTCGTCTGGAACGCCTCGCTGTGCGCTGCGTTCTTCGCGATGTGGATGAGACCCGTGTACACGCTGCGCGCGGTGCCACCGACGGCCCCCTTGAACAGCAGGTCGCTGTGGGTGCGCGGTGCCTCGTGGCGCTGCAGCGTGCGGAAGTCGTGCATCTGCGTTCCGCTCGCGAAGTACAACGCCAGTTGCTGGGCGTTCGCTCCCTGCTCCACCAGCCGCGCCTCGGCGCGCACGCGTGCGTAGTCGCCGCCGAGCGCGATCGTGTTGAGTCGCGTCATGGAGTCGCGGTAGCCCACCGTCTGCTGGTGGCCGATCTGCCACGTCCTCTCGCCGAGTTCGTTGATGGCGATGTAGTTCACGCGGGCGGCCTTCGCGGCGCGCACCTCGAGCACCGGCACGACCAGCGAACGCACGGTGTTGTTCGACACGAAACGCTCGACGACGGTGATCTCTGAGTTCTCGTCGGCGTCGATGACGAGACGCGGGTAGGCGACGATCCCGTCGGCGTCGATGTGATGGACGATCTCCACCACGTTCTCGACGACCTTGCCGCGCGGCACCGACAGGGCGATCTCGGCCCCGTTGGCGGCGTTCAGCTCCGCGAACACGTCGGCCGGCGCGGTCATCGCGATTCCCGCGAGCGACTTCGCCGCACGCAGCGGGTCCGCGTTCAGGGTCTCGGTGCGGGCGGTGCCCGGCGCGAACTGCGACAGGTCGAGCTCGCCGATGCGGCTGTAGCGCCAGATCTCTTCCTCGGCGCTCGGCATGGTGGGGGTGGTGTTCATGGGGGTCTCTCGTTGGTCGTTACTTCTTGCGGCGCCACCAACGGCGCTTCTTGTTCTGCTCTGCCTCGATCTCGGCCATCAGGTCGAACCCGACGGCGTTCACGATTGCCTCTGCCTCGTCGAGCACCGCTGCCGCGCTGCCGTCATCGAGACCGGGGACTTCGTCCGGAGTGGGAGGCGTGATGGCCGAGCCGTGCACCCACGCGACGTCGGCGAGCCGGCGCTCGTAGCGCGCGCACTCATCGGGACAGCGCCACGGCGCCTCGGGTGCGAGGTCGAGGTTGCACTTGCGCACGGCATCGCCGTTCGCATACGTGCGGCTCTCGTAGTGCTTGCACTCGGTTCGCATCGGCATGATGAACGCATTCCCCGTCCGCCGAACGGATCAGCCGACGGAGCCTTCCATCTGCAGTTCGATGAGTCGGCTCCATTCCACGGCGTACTCCATGGGCAGGGTGCGGGTGACCGGCTCGATGAAGCCGTTCACCACCATGCTCATTGCCGCTTCCTGCGTGAGGCCGCGCGACATGAGGTAGAAGAGCTGCTCGTCGGCGATCTTCGACACGGTGGCCTCGTGGCCGATCTCCGCGTCCTTCTCGCCCACTTCCATGTACGGGAGGGTGCGCGACTCGCTGTCACCGTCGAGGATGAGCGCGTCGCACTGCACGTGGCTCTTGCAGCCGTGCGCACCCTCGTCCACGCGAACGAGACCGCGGTACGTGGTGATGCCGCCGTCCTTGCTGATGGACTTCGACACGATCTTCGACGTGGTCTCGGGGGCCGCGTGCACCATCTTCGCGCCGGCGTCCTGGTGCTGGCCCGCGCCCGCGTAGGCAACAGACAGAACCTCGCCGGTGGCCTTCGGGCCGACCAGGTAGACGCTCGGGTACTTCATGGTGAGCTTCGAGCCGATGTTGCCGTCGATCCACTCCATGTGGCCCTCGGCCTCGACACGCGCGCGCTTCGTGACCAGGTTGTACACGTTCGGCGACCAGTTCTGGATGGTCGTGTAGGTAACGCGGGCACTCGGCTTCACGACGATCTCGACCACGGCGGAGTGCAGCGAGTCGCTGGTGTACACCGGCGCCGAGCAACCCTCGATGTAGTGCACCTTCGAGCCCTCGTCGGCGATGATGAGCGTGCGCTCGAACTGGCCGGCGTTCTCGGAGTTGATGCGGAAGTACGCCTGCAACGGCATCTCGCACTCCACGCCCGGCGGAATGTAAATGAACGAGCCACCCGACCACACGGCCGTGTTGAGCGCGGAGAACTTGTTGTCACCAGGCGGGATGACCGTGCCGAAGTACTGCTTCACCAGGTCGGGGTACTCGCGCAGCGCGGTGTCCATGTCGCAGAAGAGGATCCCCTGCTTCTCGAGGTCCTCGCGGTTGCGGTGGAACACCACTTCTGACTCGTACTGCGCGGTGACACCGGCGAGGTACTTGCGCTCGGCCTCGGGGATGCCGAGCTTCTCGTACGTGAGCTTCATCTGCTCGGGCAGGTCGTCCCACTCGTCCACCTGCTCGGTTGCCGGGCGCAGGTAGTAGTAGATGTCCTGGAAGTCGATGTCGGGCATGTTGTCGGCGAACCACTTGGCCATCGGCTTGCGGTCGAAGATGCCGAGGCTGCGCAGGCGGTACTGCGTCATCCACTTCGGCTCGCCTTTCCACCAGCTGATCTGCTCGACCACGCGGTCGCTGAGACCCTTCTCGGGGTCGAACGCGTACTCCACTTCATCGCTCCAGCCGAGGCTGTACTTGCTGAGGTCGAGATCGAAGGTGCTCACGGAGACTCCAGTTGTCGGGGTTCCTGGTGACCGTTGCCGGGCCAGGTCGTGCAGGGGGGTATTTGCACTACCTCCATAGTACTAATTCCTGACCCCGTCCCCACGGGGCAGGCACCATCGGACCCGCGCCGAACCCCCACGGGTAGCGTGGCGAGGCTTTATGGAACGTTTCGGTCTCGTTGGCCTGCCGAATGCAGGCAAGTCCTCCCTCTACAACGCCCTCACGGGTGGCGGTGCGCTGGCGGCCCCCTACGCCTTCGCCACGAAGGACCCGAACATCGGCGTGGCCCAGGTGCCGGACCGGCGACTGCTCGCCCTCTCCGAGATGTCGAAGACGAAGAAGACCGTCCACGCGAGCGTGCAGGTGGTGGACATCGGCGGCCTGGTGGAGGGCGCCAGCAAGGGCGAGGGTCTCGGCAACAAGTTCCTCTCGAACATCCGCGAGGTGGACGCCATTGTGTTCGTGCTGCGCGCGTTCAAGGATGACGACGTGCCCGGGCCTGACGACCCGCTCGAGCACCTGCGCGTCGTCGAGGTGGAGCTCGCGCTCGCCGACCTCGAGACCGTGGAGAAGCGGCTGAAGACCGCATCGAAGGCGGCACGTGTCGACAAGAACGCCACCGAGGAGGCCGAGGCCATGCAGCGCGCGTACGACGTGCTGGCCGAGGGAACGCCGATCTACCGGTCCAACCTGTCGAAGGACGACCGCGAGGCGCTCGCGCCGCACTTCCTGCTGACGAACCGGCCCGTGCTCGCCGTGGTGAACGTGGGCGAGAACGAACTCGACCGCATCCCCGTGGAAGTGGAGCGCGTGCGCAACGAGATGTGCCCGGCCGGCGTGAACGCCGAGATCGAGGTCATCGGCATGAGCGTGCAGATCGAGGCCGAGGCGGCACAGCTGGAGGAATCAGACCGCACCGAGATGCTCGAGGCGCTCGGCCTCGGCGACGGCGCGCTCACCACGATGGTGCGCAGCGCGTACCACCTGCTCGGCCTGCGCACGTACTTCACCACCGGCGAGAAGGAGACCCGAGCGTGGACCTTCCGTGCGGGGTCGAAGGCGCCCGAGTGCGCCGGGCGCATCCACACCGACTTCCAGCGCGGCTTCATCCGCGCGGAGGTGATCGGTTGCGAGGAACTGCTCGAGATCGGTTCCTGGACGAAGGCGAAGGAACTCGGCAAGGTGCGCCTCGAGGGCAAGGAATACGAGTTCGTCGACGGCGACGTGACCGAGTTCCGTTTCAACGTCTGACGTTCGTGCCCCGTGCGCTGCTGCACCGGCGCAACGAGGGTCAGGCCAGCGTCACTTCTTCTTTGACTCCCTGATCACGCGCGCACCCTCCGGGTCGACGAGGATGCCGTGCGTGTTCAGGTTGTGGGAGTGCCCGAGCACGTGCAGGGAGTGCGCCGCGTGCACTACATCGGTGACGCCCATGCGGTCCTCTGCCCTGTTCACGGACTCCTTCGCGAGCCGCAGGCCCATCGACGACCTGCGGGAGATGCGCACGGCGAGCTCCAGCGTCGCCGCCTCGAGCTCCGCGCGCGGCACCACACGGTTCACCAAACCCCAGTCAGCTGCGGTTTGCGCGTTGATGGGGTCACCGGTCAAAGCCAATTCGAGCGCACGTTTGCGGCCTATGCTGCGCGATACGGCCACCAGCGGTGTATGGCAAAACAAATTGCTCTTGCCGCCTGGCAAGGCAAACGCAGCCTGCTCAGAGGCAATCACCAGATCACAGGTAGCGACCAACTGGCAACCGGCTGCTGTCGCCAAAGCATGCACACGCGCCAGCACCTCGTGGCTGCCCGTCCATGTGCCTCGCACCAGCGCAAGGTGAACGCTGTCGCTGGGCAAATCTTTGTAGGCATGCGCTGTGAATTCACCGTGCGCGGTTACCAGTTGGCGCGTGCTGATTTTTTGCACCAGAGACTCGGTGCGGCTGCGGTATTCAATCAAGTCTGCGATGGTGCCGATTTTCAAACCGTGTTCCGCAGCGAATTGCATCAAATCGGGCAGACGCGCCAT
>JBEGJV010000133.1:0-4733 GCA_041184385.1 Actinomycetota bacterium | reverse complement strand
CCCGAACGCACGACGATCTCGATTGCCTGGCGCAGCAGATCATCGTCCCCGTCGTTGCCGGTGCTGCCGCCGAAGAGCCCGGGCTGGCTCCCGCCGCCCCCGTCTGCTTCGCCCTCGATGCCGCTGACGTATGCCACCTCGGGAGACTGGTTGCGCCAGTGTGCGACCACCTGGCGAACCTCCTCCTCGTCCACCCAGGAACCCTGGATGCGTTGCGGGACGTTCGTGTTGCCCGGGAGCAGCAGCATGTCGCCCTTGCCCACCAGTTTCTCGGCACCGGGCTGGTCGAGAATGACTCGGCTGTCCGTGAGCGACGACACCGCGAATGCCATGCGTGCCGGGATGTTCGCCTTGATCACACCGGTGATGACGTTCACGCTGGGGCGCTGCGTGGCGACGATCAGGTGGATGCCGACGGCACGCGCCTTCTGCGCGATGCGGGTGATGCTCTCCTCCACGTCACGCGCCGCGACCATCATGAGATCGTTCAGCTCGTCGACGACCACCACGATGAACGGCAGGCGTTCGTACGCCGGGAAACCCTCGCGCTGCTGGACCACCTCACCGCGGTCGAACGCCTGGTTGTAGCCGCTGATGTCGCGGTAACCGACCTCGACGAGAAGGTCGTAGCGGCGCTCCATCTCCTTCACGGCCCATCCGAGTGCGTTCGCAGCCTTCTTCGGGTTCGTGACCGGCGCGGTGAGCAGGTGCGGCAGACGCGCGTACTGGCCCATCTCCACCTGCTTCGGGTCGATCAGGATGAGCCGCACCTGGTCGGGCGTCGAGCGCATGAGCAACGAGGTGAGGATCGAGTTGATTCCGCTCGACTTGCCCGCGCCGGTGGCACCTGCAATGAGCATGTGCGGCGTGCTGGCGAGGTTCATGAACACGGCCCGGCCTGCGATGTCCATGCCGACCGCGACGTCCAGCGGGTGCGTGGCGGTCCGTGCCTCCGGCGACACCATGAGGTCGCCGAGCGACACCAACTGGCGCGACTCGTTCGGCACCTCGACACCGATGGCCGACTTGCCGGGGATGGGCGCGAGGATGCGCACGTCGGTGGCGGCCATCGAGTACGCGATGTCACGGTTGAGGCTGGTGACCTTGGCGACCTTCACGCCCGCACCGAGTTCCAGCTCGAATCGCGTGACGGTGGGCCCGACGGTCTTCTCGAGCAGGCGCGTGTCGACGCCGTGCGACGCCAACGCCTCGACGAGAAGATGACCGCGCTCGGTCACCCGTGCCATGTTGACCTCGTGCACCTCGGTGAGACCGAGGATCTTGACGCTCGGCAGCGTCCACTGGCCGGGCCTCGCGGGCGCAGTGGTGCTCATGGGCACCTCGTCGTTGCGGTGCGCCATGCCCGGCTTCTGGTGGAACTCGGGGTCCACGGGGACGGGCGCCGAGGCCGGCTTCACGCGCGGCTTCTTCTCCGCGGGCGTGTCGAACTCGTCGGCCATGTCGTAGAGCTTCGGCCGCCTCTGCGCCGGTGCAGGAGTGGACGTTTCGTCATCGAGGTCGTACATGCCGGGCTGGCGGCGGCGCGTCTCCACGCGCTCCTCACGGTGGCGCTGCGCTTCCTCGCGGGCCGCATTCAGCGATTCGGCCCGCTGGCGGATGAGGTCGATGAGCTCGGGCAAGGTGGTGTCCGTGATGAGCATGGCGCCGACCACGCCCGCCGCCAGAAGAACCACGAAGGCACCGAAGGAACTGACCGTGGTGCGCAACGGCTCGCCGATGATCGCACCGAACCAACCGCCTGCCTGCGACATGGCGTCGACGCTCGCCACGATCTTGTCCTCGCCGTTCACGATGTGGAGAAGACCGAGGATGGTGAGCACCTCGATGCCCCAGCCGACCGACAGGCGCACACGGTGCTCGACACTGCGACGGCGCACCATGGCGACACCGATGACGATGGCGACAACGGGCAGGGCGAATCGGCCGAGGCCGAACAACCAGCCGAACATCTTGTCGATGCCGGTGCCGAGCGGGCCGGCCATGTGGAAGTACATGGAGAGAATGAGGAGCAGACCGGCACTGATGAACCCGATGCCCCAGAACTCGACCTCGCGGCCGCGCACGACCTGGGCGATCTGGGACTCGCCGCGTCCCCTCGGGGCCGACTTCGTGGAGGGCTTGCCGGCGGGCCTTGCGGGCGATTTGGACGAAGCCGGCCGGCGACTGCCCGACGGCGGGGTCTTCACGCTGGAACGGCCGCTGGAGCCCCGTGAATTGGGCGATGACGAGCGGGAACCCTTGGCAGACATGTGAAAAACGGTACTAGCGGGGTGTGGACAACATACGGATACCCCCTGGCAGGCCCGTTCGGGGCGGAAACTCAGGTTTCCATGACGACGGGCACGATCATGGGCCGCCGTTTGGTGCGGTCGCTCACGAATTTGCCCGTTGCACGACGCACCTCGCGTTCGAGACCGTCGATGCCGCGCACCCCGTCCTTCAGCGCGCGCTCGAGTGCCGCACGCACGGTGCTCTCGGCCTCGTCCAGCAAGTCATCGGCCTCGGGTGCGTACACCCAACCGCGCGTGATGATCTCGGGGCCGGTGATCACCTCGCCCGTCTCGCTGTCGACGGTGGCGATGACAACAACCACGCCCTCCTCCGCGAGGACGCGGCGGTCGCGCAGGACTCCCTGTCCCACGTCGCCGACGATGCCGTCGACGAACAGGTAGTGCGCCGGGATCTTGTCGTGGAACGTGAGACCGTTGTCGTCGAGCTGCAGGACGTCCCCGTCGGTTGCCTGGAGAACGGTGTCCGGGTCTGACCCCATGACAACGGCAAGTTCGGCGTGCGCGCGCAGGTGGCGGAACTCGCCGTGCACCGGCACGAACCACTCTGGACGCACGATGGAGTGGTACGTCTTCAGTTCGTCCGCCTGGGCATGCCCCGTGGCGTGCACGTCGGCGATGCCGCTGTGCACTACCTTGGCGCCGGCGCGCATCAGACCGTCGATGACTCGGTTCACGTTGCCCTCGTTGCCGGGGATGGCGTGGCTGGACAGGATGATGGTGTCGTCCTCGCCCACCTTCAGCCACTTGCTCTCGCCCCGCGACAGCAACGACAGCGCCGACATGGGCTCCCCCTGCGAGCCGGTGGAGATGACGCAGACCTTGTGCGGCGGGAACTTGTCGATCTCCTCCACGTCGATGAAAGCCGATGCGGGGACGCTCATCAGTTTCAGGTCGATGGCGAGGCGCATGTTCTTCTGCATGCTGCGGCCCATCAGCGCGATCTTGCGGTCGTGTTCGAGAGCCGCCTCGATGACCTGCTGCACGCGGTGGATGTGGCTGGCGAAACTGGCGGTGATGATGCGACGGTCACGGTGCTCATGGAAGAGCGCCCGCAGCACACCGCCGATGGACTTCTCGCTGGGCGCGTGACCCCGCTCCTCCGCGTTCGTGGAGTCGCACATCAACAGGCGGATGCCGACCGTGCTCGAGAGCTCTCCGAGCCGGGCCAGGTCCGTTCGGCGGTCGTCCACGGGCGTGAGGTCCAGTTTGAAGTCGCCGGAGTGGACGATGACGCCCTGCTGCGTGTGCACGATGATCGCGTGGGCGTGCGGCACCGAGTGCGTGACCGGCAGGAACTCCACGTCGAACCCGCCGATGTCGATTCGCTGGCCATCACGGACCTCCACGAACTGCGTGCGGTTCAGCAGACCGGCTTCCTCGATGCGGCTGCGCGCCAGCCCGAGAGTGACCGCGGAGCCGTAGATCGGCATCTCGACATCGCGCAGGAGGAACTGGAGCCCGCCGACATGGTCCTCGTGACCGTGTGTGGCGACGCAACCGACGATGCGCTCGGCGTTGTCGCGCAGGAAGGTGAAATCGGGCAGGACAAGATCGATGCCGTGCATGTCGGCGTCGGGGAACATGAGGCCGCAGTCGATGAGCAACAACTTGTCGTTCTGCTCGAGCACCATGCAGTTGCGGCCGATCTCGCCGAGACCGCCGAGGAAGTAGATGCGTACGGGTGCTGCCATGCCGGGTCTCAGCGGAGTGCTGCGCGTGCCTTTTCCAGGTTCGCGTGCACTGTCGCCGCGCGTTCCGCGAGGCCTGCGGGCGGGGGTCCCATCGGGAGTCTGCATTCACCGACAGTGAACCCGAGATGGTTCATCATCACCTTGCTGGGGATGGGATTGGGATTGTCGTCACCCGTCTCGAATGCATAGCTCTCGAGGAGGATGTCGTTGAAGCGGCGGGCCGTCTCGACGTCTCCGTTGCGGAATGCCGTGATCATCTTCTGGTGCTCGACGCCCGACCAGTGCGTGGCCACGCCGATGACCCCGACACCGCCGTACGCGAGGAACGCGAGCGTCAGTCCGTCATCACCGGAGTACAGCTCGAAACCGGAAGGAACCATTGACATGAGGTTTGCGGTCTCCGCGGGAGCGCCTGCTGCGTCCTTCAGGGCCTTCACGTTCTTCACCTCGTTCGCCAGTTTGGCGAGTGAGGCAGTGGAGATCTTGCGGCCGGTGCGCACGGGGATGTCGTACACGACGACGGGAAGATCGGTGGCGTTCGCCATCGCTGTGATGTGGGCGACGAGGCCCGCCTGCGACGGCCTGTTGTAGTACGGGCCGACGGCGAGGATGCCTGCCGCGCCGAGCTTCGTGACTTCCTTCGTGAGGTGCACCGAGTGGGCGGTGTCGTTCGAACCGCTGCCGGCAATCACCGGGATGTTCACCGCCTTGATGACGGCCTCCCAAAGGG
>JBEGJV010000132.1:0-4737 GCA_041184385.1 Actinomycetota bacterium | reverse complement strand
GGGCGAGACCGCGGACATGATGCGCGGGTTCGAGGCAACAAAGGAACGCGCGGAGTACTACGCCGGCGTGGTGACGAACGTCGGACCGGCCCCGAGGATTGCCGCAGTTGGGTCATCGGCAGAAATCGTCGGCACGCCGCTTCAGTCCGATGTCGCATCCTCCCTTGTTGCTAGCTGGAAACTGAACCAGGCCGCGGCGTTCCGCAAGATCGATGGGAGCGAGGGTTCGACGGTTCCTGCCACCGTCACCGGCAGGATTTCGCTCAAGGCCCCGGCCATCGAGGGCACCGAGGGGATCATCACCGTGGACGGAATCGCCGCGGGGGTCATCGGGGAGATGGGTGGCCAGGAGGGTGAGGTGAAGTTCACCGCGGTGCTCGACTATTCGCTGTTGACCAAGGGTTCGCACGAGGTGCGCCTGTTCATCAGGGACGAGAACGGCGTCATCACCTCGGCCGGCCTCCCGACCGGCTGATCACCTTCGCCAGCGGGGCGAGCCCTCGAGCGCAAGCACCGTGTCCGGGACGGCTGCCGAGTCAACGGGGTGGCTGATCAGGTAGCCCTGCGCCTTCCTGCAGTCGAGGCCCGCGAGGATGTCGAGCTGCTCCATTGTCTCCACGCCCTCGGCCACGATGTCGGCGCCGAGCGAGTCGGCCATGGCGACGATCGTCCGCACGAGACTGTGAGAGCCACCGTCCGTGGTGAGCGCGTGGACGAACGCCCTGTCGATCTTGATGCGTTGGATGGGGAAGCGCTGCAGCAGCGAGAGCGACGAGTACCCGGTGCCGAAGTCGTCGATGGCGATGCGCACACCGATGGCGTTCAGTTGCTTGAGTGCGGTGAGCGCCTGGGTCGGCTCCGTGATCATCAGGCTCTCGGTGACCTCGAGCCAGAGTTGGTCCGCCGAGACTCCCGAGCGCGACAGCGCCTCGGTCACGACCGACACGAAGGTGGGGTCGTGCAGTTGACGTGCGGAGACGTTCACGCTGATCGTGGTGTGCGAGGTGCACGCCCCGGCATCGATCCACAGGCGCAGTTGAGTGAGCGCGTCGAGCAGGGCCCACGACCCGAGCGGCACGATCGTGCCGGTCTCCTCTGCGATGGGGATGAACTCGGCCGGCGACACGGTGCCGTTCACGCCGCGGTCCCAGCGCATGAGCGCCTCGAACCCGACGACAAGACCGAGCGACGTGTCGACAATCGGCTGGTGGACGAGACGCAGTTCGTTCTTGTCGAGTGCCCGGTACAGAGCGGTCTCGATGTCGAGACGTTGGGTGACCTTCTCGACCATCGAGTCATCGAAGAACGCGATGCAGTTGCGTCCGGCGTCCTTCGCGCGGTACATCGCGGTGTCCGCGTGACGGAGGATCTCGTCGGCCGTGAGGTCGAGCGAGCGGACCGCCATGGCCACGCCGATGCTGACGGACACGAACATGTCGCCCTGGCGCAGACCGAGCGGCTCGCGGAGCGAATCGAGAACGTGCTCGGCGAGCACCACCGCCTGGGTCGCGGTCTCGGTGTGGGGGTCGAGAATGACGAATTCGTCCCCCGAGATGCGCCCGACTGACGCGTGAGCCGGCACCGCCGCAACGAGGCGCCTCGCAACCTCGAGCAGCACATCGTCACCCGCAGAGTGGCCGAGGCTGTCGTTGATGTTCTTGAAACGGTCGACGTCGATGAAGAGGACGGTCGGCTGTCGCGGCGTGCCGTGCGCAAGTTGCGTGGCTTCGGTGACGAGTTCGAGCATCGCGGTCCGGTTCGGGAGGTTCGTCAGAGGGTCGGTCTGGGCATTGTGCTCGAGGTCGGCCTGCGTGCGGGCGTTCGCCCGGACGGACTGCACCACCCTTGCCATCACGACGGCGGACAGCACCACGATGGACACGACCCGGACAATGCGGTCGTTGCGGCTGGCGGGGTCGGTGAGAGTCAGCATCACGACCGGCGCGACCAACGAGGCGGTGGTGGACACGAGGCGGGTCATCAAGGGGGGCGTTGGCCGGCGCCGCGCCGGCGAGAGCAGTGATCTCACGGACGGGTGGAGGAGCATTCCAGTCGCGCATGCCGCGGCAACCACGAACGGTGCCCCAAGAACCCTCGCCACGAGCGATGCATCGGGTCGCGCGTCGACGAGGTACACGATTTCGCCGGTGAGGAGAGTGACCACGGCGAGCGTCGCGAAGATGACCGAGACAGTTGGGGCCGTGTCGGAGAAGAGGAGCGTCGCCACCAGGAAGAGGATGACCGACAGCACCGCAAGAGTCGCACCGCGCATCAGCGTGGCAGCGGGCAGGCCGGTGACCCCGTGGAGGGCCGGCTGCAGGAGCAACACCCACAGCACGATCCAGGCCCCGAGGCCGATGATGAGCCCGTCGCTGATGACGGCGCGTGAATCGGCGCGCAAGCGTCTGCGGGTGGCAACGAGCATCCCGAGGGCAAGAAGAACGTGCGACACGAGCAGGGCCCCGTCGCGGAGGTTCAACTGGCGCGCCGAGAGTCCGTCGGCGGCGATGTTGTGGGCGCCGAGCGCGGTGACACCGGAAACGAGCACGGTGGTGGCGACAAGAAGACGCGGTGCACGGTGCACCCACAACGCAACGGTTGCGCCCAGCACGACGGCGGCGGCGCACGCCAGAACGATGACGGTGGAGTGTTCGGCCGGGGAAGGGACCAGCCAGGGTGCGGCGGCGCCTCCGGCAACCACCATCCATGCAATCGCTGCAAACGCCCTGCGCACTATCCGAAAACCTGTTTCCCGCGTGTTCCCGACCCGTGCTGAGAACAGAATTGACGGTACTACGGTGCGGAAAACAAGGCGGGGATTGGTGTCATCGGTAGCCTGAGGGCACGATGACTGACGCAACTCCAACTGTGACCGTCGTCGTGCCCGGCACCCACCTCATGGCCGAGTTGCTCGGACCGCGGGACGAACTGCTGCGCCGGGTGGAGGATTCCTTCGCGGACGTGAAGGTGGTCGTGCGCGGGAACGAGATTGCCTGCACCGGCCCGCGCGCCCACCAGGTGGGAAAGCTGTTCGAGGAGATGGTTCTCCTCCTGCAGCAGGGTGAGAGGCTGGACCAGTCGGTCATGGACCGCAGCATCGTCATGGTGAGGTCCGAACAGAGACCGAGTTCGATCCTGACCGACGACATCCTGAAGGGGTCGCGCGGCCGCATGGTGCGCCCGAAGACCGCCGGGCAGAAGAGATACGTGGACGCCATCCGGTCGAACACCATCACCTTCGGAATCGGGCCCGCCGGCACGGGAAAGAGCTGGCTGGCGGTGGCAATGGCGGTGCAGGCGCTCCACGCGCGGCAGGTGCAGCGCATCATTCTCACCCGTCCGGCGGTGGAGGCCGGCGAACGTCTCGGGTTCCTGCCCGGCGACCTGATGGCGAAGATCGACCCGTACCTCAGACCGCTGTACGACGCGTTGTACGACATGGTCGACACCGAGGCAGTGCAGAAACTGGTGGAGCGGCAGACCGTCGAGGTTGCGCCGCTGGCGTTCATGCGCGGCCGCACCCTGAACAACTCGTTCATCATTCTCGACGAGGCACAGAACACCACGCCGGAGCAGATGAAGATGTTCCTCACGCGCATCGGTTTCGGTTCGAAGGTCGTCGTCACCGGCGACGTGTCGCAGATCGACGTGCCCGACGGGCGCAGCGGATTGGTGAACCTCGAGCGCACGCTCGGTGGAGTCGATGACCTGGCGTTCGTCTACCTGGACGGATCAGACGTGGTGCGCCACCGGATCGTCGCCGACATCGTTGCCGCGTACGAGCGGAGCGGCAACGATGCGGGAAAGCCGCGGCGCAGGGGAGCCGACCGTGCCTGACTTCCGGCCGCGAATCGAACGCCCGAAGCGGGCGGGTGGAGACGGGGTGCCGGAGGTGTACTGCGCCGACGAGCAGGATGCGGCACCGGTTGACGTCGCACGCTGGCGGGCGCTCGCGGTTGATGCACTGCTTCACGAGGGAGTCCGCGGGGCGTGCGAACTGTCGTTGTTCTTCATCGACGAGACATCGATAGCCGAGCTGAACCTGGAGCACATGGGGAAGACGGGGCCGACCGATGTCCTGTCGTTCCCCATGGACGGTCTCGACGTCATGGTGGAGTCGCAGGGTCCCGGGGCCCTGACGCGGGGCCCTGCCAGGCCGCATCCCGACGTGGACGACGTTCCGACCATGTTGGGTGACGTGTTGGTGTGCCCGTCGGTGGCAAAGAATCAGTTCCCGTCCCACGCCGGAACCTACGATGACGAAATCGCACTTCTCGTCGTTCACGGTGTCCTGCACGTCCTCGGTTTCGACCACGACGATGAACCGAACACCGCCGACATGCGGTCGCGCGAACTCTCCATACTGGAGAAGCACCACTGGAACGGTCCCGCACCGGCGGGATTCCGCCAGGGACACGACGAATGATCTCAGCATCGCCCACCACCGCCGACATCTGGATGCTCGTCGCCATCGGCGTGCTGTTGCTCGTGCTGGTGTTCCTGTCGATTGCCGAGATGGGGCTCTCCCGCATGTCGAAGCCGAAGGCACAGGCCCTTGCCGACACCGGCGCCCGCGGTGGCACGGCGCTCCTCTCGTTGGTCAGCCACCCGGAGAGATGGGTGAACCCGCTTCTCCTCGCCGTGAACGTCTCCCAGACGATCCAGGCCACGCTCACCGGTGTCGTGAGCGGTCGTCTGTTCGGCGCGCCCGGCGTCGCGGTCGGCGTGGTCCTGAAC
>JBEGJV010000131.1:0-7593 GCA_041184385.1 Actinomycetota bacterium | reverse complement strand
GTGCCGTGGACCAGGACCTCGAATCCATGACGGAGGGCCAGGTGCTGGCCGCCGCACGCGAATGGCACGAGCACCATGTCGCCATGAGTTGATTTTCTTTGACCCGCCGAGGGCATAACCTGCCCCTGTGAGCACCACAGAGAGCCGCCCCAACCCGTTCCTCCAGGGCAACCTGGCCCCCGTCGACGTGGAGACAACCGCCTTTGACCTGGAGGTCACCGGTGTCCTCCCGCGCGAGTTGGACGGTCGCTACCTCCGCAACGGACCGAACCCCATCGGGGCGGTCAACGAGGAGAAGTACCACTGGTTCACCGGGCACGGCATGGTGCACGGCATCCGCATCCGTGACGGCAGGGCCGAGTGGTACCGCAACCGTTGGGTGCGCAACAACGACGTCGCCGACCTCCTCGGTGAGCCACGACCGGCATCGGAATGGCCCGCCGACCACCAACAGTTCGCCGCGAACACGAATGTCATCGGCCATGCCGGCCGCACGTTCGCAATCGTGGAGGCCGGTGCACCACCGATCGAGTTGTCCCACGAGCTCGACACGGTGCGCGTGTCATCCTTCGGCGGCACACTGCCGCACGCATTCAGCGCCCACCCGAAGCGTGACCCGATCACCGGCGAGCTCCACACCATGACCTACTGGTGGGGCTGGGGCAACCAACTCCAGTACGTCGTCGTTGGGTCTGACGGAACGGTGCGCCGCACCGTCGACATCCCCGTGCCGGGCGGACCCATGGTGCACGACGTGCACATCACGGACAAGTACGTGCTCGTTCTTGACCTTCCGTGTGTCTTCAACCTGGAGACCGCAATGGCAGGTGCGGGATTGCCCTATTTCTGGGACCCCGATTACGAGGCGAGAATCGGCCTGCTCCCGCGCGAGGGCAGTGCGGATGACATCAAGTGGGTGTCCATCGACCCCTGCTACATCTTCCACCCGATGAACGCGTACGACGACGGTGATGAAGTCGTGTTCGACGCGGTCCGGCACCCGAAGATGTTCGACAAGGAACGCCGCGGCCCGAGCGAGGGCCCGCCCACGCTCGACCGCTGGAGACTCAATCCCGTCACGGGGAAGTCATCGCACCAGAGAATCGACGACCGCGGCCAGGAGTTCCCGCGGCACAACGAGACCCTGCTCGGCAAGAAGTACAGGTTCGGGTACACCGCCGGCATCGGCAAGGGGTTCAGCCAGGACACCCTCATCAAGGTGGATCTGCAGACCATGACCACGGAAGCGCGGACGGACCAGCCGAGGTACGGGTACGGCGAGCCGGTGTTCATACCCCGCGAGAACGCGCAGTCCGAGGACGACGGGTACGTCATGGTGCTGCGCCTCGACAACGAGACGACCACATCGGATCTCGCCGTGTTCGACGCGCGCGCAATCACCTCCGACCCTGTCGCTGTGGTGCACCTGCCCGTTCGCGTGCCCAATGGTTTCCACGGCAACTGGGTGCCGGAGGGTCAGTAGATGAACAGGTTCCTCCGCGCGGCGGTCGCCGCAGTCATCCCGGTCGCATCGTTGGCCTGCATGGCCGCCACCGCGTCAGCCTCATCCGCCACCGAGTTCACGATTGGTTTCGGGGGCCCCGGCTTCGACGGCTCGGTGGTGGTGCAGTCACTGCCCGATTCGAGCGTCATCGCGGTCACCAAGCACGGCTTCGGGCCCGGCGGCAGCACCAGCATCAGGCGCATCGGCGTGGACGGCAGCACGTCGTGGGTCGCGACTCTTGTCGACGGTGCCGACAACGGTTTCTACGGTGCCGAGTACATAAGCGCGGCATTGCTCGACCACGAGACGGTCCTGGTGGCCGGATACGCGGACCCTGCCGGTGCGCCGAACGGACATTTCGACAATGTCCTGCTCGCAGTGAAGGCCGACGGCCGCGTGTCCACGGTTGACACGTGGGGTGGCCCGGGTTCCGACTTCGGCCGGGAGATCGACGTGTGCGCGGACGGCTCGTTCTACGTGGGCGGCGGTTCGTGGGGTGCGTCCGCTTCACCCACCGAGACTGATGCGATAGGCATGGTTGACATTTTCGTCACGCGTTTCGGAGCCGACATGACGCGGCAGTGGACACGTGCCATCGGTTCCACCAACAACGACAACCTCTTCGGGCTGAACTGCCGTGCGGACAACAGTGTGGACCTGAACGCATGGGCCGCGGGTTCGGTCAACGGCCAGGGCAGCGACGCCCACTACAACTTCTTCACGGCCCGGATGGATGCGACCCGGGCGCGTGGAGCCCGCAGGGTGGTGCGTACGCACCCGACGGCAGTTACTACGTGGTGGGCGAATCGAACTCCGAATACCCGGGACTGCCGTGCACGGAGCGTGCCCTCGGCGGCTCGTTCGTCTCGCACTACTCGGAAGATGGAGTCCTGTTGTGGCGTTCGATCCTGGCGTGCGCGAACCTGAACCGGAAAATCGCGGTCGGTGCGAGCGGTGATCTGTTCGTCCTGGGAGGTACGGACCGCAGGGTCGCGGACCAGCAGAAGTTCGGCGGCAGTGACATCCTCATTCACCGCTACTCGCCGGACGGGACTCGCATCACCACCCGGCAGTTCGGGTCGGAACTGGACGATGTCGCGTCGTCGATGAGCATCGATTCCACCGGCCACTTGTTTGTCGGCGGGTACTCGAAGGGCACGTACGACGGCTACACCGCCGTTGACGACTGGGACGCTCTTGTCATGCGGTTCGACGTCGGAGACGTTGTCCCACCGACCACCAGCACCACCGCGCCAGTCGTCGCACAGTCTGTGTGCACGGCTGCAACCACCACGATGCTGGCGGATTCTGATGCCGGCAGACCGATCTGGTTCTACGGCGCGCACAACCCGCGTGACTTCGGCAGGGTGATCGGCGCGGACCAGAACTGGTTCGGCGCGTGCAAGTACGCCGGGGTGGGCCTCGGCACGGGATCGGGTTACAGCTGGCACGACCGCAACGTCGTGCTGTGGATGTGGGCAGACGCGGTAGACCTCGATGTCGCGCGCCAGAGCATCATGAATCTCATCGACTCCCTGGTGCCGCCCACCACGACCGTTGCTGCACCGGCCACAACAACGACCGTTGCCGCACCAGTGACTTCCGCGCCGACTGCGCCTGCGGTGTCGACAACGTCGACCGGTGCACCGGAGGCGTCACAGACGCTCGCCATCGCACAGGTCCCCGTGGCGGCCGGCGCTGTCGGTTCGACTGCCACAACGGTCACGGCTGCTGCATCAACCACACGAACTGGTCCGACGGCCGTCACTCCATCGCACAAGTCGACACCAAAGAAGACAGTGCCGAAGAAGACCCCGTCCAAGAAGAAGACGACGAAGAAGGTTTCGCACGTCCTACGCGTACAGAGGTGACGAACCCTTCAGAAGGCGGGTCATCATCGTGAGCGAGGCGACGGGTTCGCCCGTCGTGTTGCCTGCCTCGCGTGCCTCGGTGGTGAACCACAGCACCTCGGTCTTCGGCGTGTCGGCGACGTCCAGCACCCGTCCGGTCACCGTGTACTCGGTGTCGAGCATCAACGGACCACGGTGGTTGCGCACCTCGATGGCCCCGTACATGCCGACGAACTCGCCGCATGACCGCTCGATGGAGTCGGTCATTCCCGCCACAAGAAGCCGGCAGGCGGTGAGTGGTGAGCAGATCGGGCCGCCCCACGGGGATTCACCGACGTACCAATCGAGAGGCGAAGTCATGATCCCGGCCCGGTGGCGTCTCACCTGGTCCGATCCCCACGGTCGACGCGTGTGGGTGTCAAGTTCCTGGCCGATGCGGACCGACCTCAGCATCCGCAACGTGGAGGGGTCGACACCGCGTCGGTCGCGCGAGTGCAGAGCAGTGGGTTCCGTTGTCACTCCGCCGCTCGCGGTTCCCTCTGCGACCGTGACCCCCTCGGGCGTCAGCATGCGGGCGGTCACCTGGGCGTTCGAGGTGGGCAGCACGGCCGTGCCCATCTCCAGCTGAGCCTCCACCGGCTCGCTGTCGGCCATCGCGTGCATGAAGTAGAGGCTGAGCGAACCGCGTTCGAACCACGACCGGCCGAATGCCTCGACAAGGATCCCGCCGAACTGCTCGAGGTGGATGTCGCCGGCAACCGTGCCGCCGCGGAAACCGAGTTCTGCGGCGGTGGCGTCGTCGTGGATGCTTCCCTTGGCGTCGGCGGAGAGGTTGCGCGGATTGCGGATGCCGGTGGAGATGGTGGTCATCGATTCGTCCTGTCGGTTCAGTTGCGCGGGATGTCGCGGAACGGGGTGTTCGGGTCCGGCTGCACGTCCTTCGGCAGGCCGAGCGCGCGTTCGCCGATGATGTTGTGCTGCACCTCGTCGCTTCCGCCCGCGATCGACGCCGACGGCATGCTGAGGAAGAAGTGCTGGATGGTTCCCTCGGCGGGCTGGTCCTTGCCGGTCAACATGCCGTTCGCGCCGAGCAACTCCATGCCGAGGTCTCGAGAGATCTTGAGACCGTTCGTCCAGTGGAGCTTCATGGTGGAGGCCTCGGCACCGGCCGAACGTCCGGCCTTTGCTGCGGCCGAGATGCGCAACCGGGTCATCTCGGCGATGCGCTCGTTCATGTGGAGACTGACCATTCGCTGGCGCTGCACCGGCGTGAGTTCTGACGACGACTTCACGGTCTGCAACGTGCTGAGCAAGCCACCGTGCTCGTCCGGGTGCGCCTTCGCCGCCTTCGACGCACGCACGAGGTCGCCGACCTGTCGGTCGAGGAGTCCCGCCTGCTTGCCGGCCGACACACGGATGCCGCCGCCGGCTCCCTCCGATAGGCCGCTGCGCTCGAAGCCGAGCGTGGCCGTGGTGACGGCCCACCCGTTGTTGACATCGCCCACACGGTCGGAGTCACGCACGCGCGCGTCGGTGAAGAACACCTCGTTGAAGTGCGCCATGCCGTTCATCTGCTTGATGGGCCGTATCTCCACGCCCGGCTGCTCGAGGTCGACGATGAAGTAGGTCATGCCCTTGTGCTTCGGTTGGTCGAAATCGGACCGCGCAACCAGCATCCCGCGCGAGGAATGAAGTGCGCCCGATGTCCAGATCTTCTGGCCGTTGATCACCCATTCGTCGCCGTCGCGTTCCGCGCGGCACGACACGCTCGCAAGGTCGGAGCCTGCGCCCGGCTCGCTGAACAACTGGCACCAGCCCTCGGTGCCGTCGGCGAGCGAGGGGAGCCATCGTTGCTTCTGCTCCTGCGTCCCGTAGGTCATGGTGACGGGGGCGCCCATCAGGACGCCGAGACCGGTGGGTGCGCTCAGCACGCCGGCATCCTCGAATGCCCGGGCGATGTCGTTCTGGTCGCGCTGGCTGCAGTCCCGGCCGAACCATTCCGTGGGCCAGCGGGGGAAGGAGAGCCGCGCCTCCAGCATGCGCGCCCACCACTGCCGGAGCGTGATCTCCTCGTCCCAGTTCGCGTTGATCCAGTCGCGCGTCTCGTCGTACATCGTCCCCCCAGACAAATTGTTGTGATGGCGGTGGTCAGCTGAGCTCGACGCCGAGGTGGCGCAGTGCGATCGACGAGTACACGGCCGCACCGCGGCGCATGTAGTTCTCCTCGTACATCGCCCTGTTCGAGTGGTTCGGCGCGGCCTTCATGATGTCCATCCCCTCGGGCATGAGTCCGAGGAACATCATGGCCCCCTGCACGCGGTTCAGCACGTAGCTGAAGTCCTCGGCACCCATGACCGGGTTGTCCATGATGCGCACGTTGCGGTCGCCAGAGATGGCAGTCGCGACGTCGGCTGCGAAGTGCGCATAGTCGGTGTCGTTCACCGTGACGTCGTAACCGATGTGCAGGTCGACCTCCGCCTCCATGCCGTGTGCCGCGGCAATCCCCTCGGCAACGCGACGGATGCCGTCGTGGATGAGAGAGCGCGTGCGCTCGCTGACCGCGCGCATGGTGCCGTTGATCATGGCCGTCTCGGGGATCACGTTGCTGGTGGTTCCCGTGTGGATCTGGGTGACGGTGATGACGCCCGGGTCGAACACGTCGATGCGACGGGTGACGAGTGTCTGCAGTGCCTGCACGATCTCGCACGCGACCGGCACGGGGTCGAGCGTGAAGTGCGGCGCGCTGCCGTGACCGCCGCGTCCCTTCACTGTGATGGTCATCGAGTCGCTCGAGGCCATCATCGTGCCGCCCTTCAGGCCGAGGAAGCCGCCGGGGATGTTCGATGCGGCGTGGATGGCGAACGCACCGGTGACCGGCGATTCTGTGCCGACGTCGAGCAGGCCCTCGGCGAGCATCTCGCTGGCGCCGTTGTAACCCTCCTCGCCGGGCTGGAACATGAAGAGCACGCGACCGGGGATGTCGGCCTGCCGCGTGGAGAGGATCTTTGCCGCACCCATCAACATGGACGTGTGCGTGTCGTGACCGCACGCGTGCATTGCGTTGTCCACCTTCGACTTGAATTCGACGTCGGTGTCCTCGGGCATCGGGAGTGCGTCCATGTCGGCACGCAGCAGCACGGTGGGTCCGGGCTTGCCGCCGGTCAGCATGGCGGCGATGCCGCTGGTGGTCTCGTGCAGGGTGATGTCGAGGGGCAGACCCTCGAGCGACTGCAGGACGCGCTCGCGCGTGCGGGGCAGGTGGTTCGAGACCTCGGGCCACTGGTGGAGGTCGCGGCGCAACTCGACCATGTCGTCGAAGACGTCGTTTGCCTGTTCGAGGATCCCGGTGGGTGTCCCGTGCTGGTCGCGGGCGTCGTCAGTGCTGAGCGTGTTTTTCGACATGCCCAATGGTAGGCACATCCCATGGGCACCCCGTCTGCCGCACACCCCGAGAACTCGCCCGACGAAACAGTGGAGGAAGTGGACCGTCTGGGTGCCGTGATCCGGCTCGTCCCGCGCCGGCAGATGCGTGCCGAGGCCCTCCGCCACCGAAGCGTGTTCATCGCCGTCGTCTCCGAGGACGGCGACATCCTGGTGCACCGCCGCGCCGACACGAAGGACATGTGGCCGGGATGGTGGGACGTCGCCGTGGGCGGCGTCTGCAACCCCGGTGAGGAATGGGACACCGCGGCCGTGCGCGAGCTCGGCGAGGAACTGGGTGTCGAGGGAGCGGTGGTGGAGCCGATCGGCAGCGGCGCCTACGACGATTCCCAGGTGAAGTTGGTCGCGCGCGTCTATGAGTGCCGCACTGACGGCCCGTTCCGTTTCGCCGACGGCGAGATTGCCGAGGCCCACTGGGTGAGCCCCGCCGAGTTCCCCAACTGGCTGGGTGCCAAGCAGTTCCTGCCCGACAGCCTGGCACTGGTGCTGCCGTGCCTTCGAGGGTTCCGCCACCTAGCGCCTTAGCCTTTCCCCACAACGAACGGAGGTGGCTCATGGCCGGGAACGTGAAAGTCGAGTTCACCATCGAGCCCTTCGTGGACGGTGCCCTGCCCACCTACGTGAACGCAGCCCTTGAGGCATTGACCGCGCTCGGCATCACCCCCGACATTGGCCCCTTCGGTACCGCATTCACCACCACCTCCGACAAAGTGGGGGCCGCGGTCGCCGCCGTCATGAACGCCGCGTACGCGAACGGTGCCACCTACGTGACAGTCGATTCAGGGACCGATGCATGAG
>JBEGJV010000130.1:0-4793 GCA_041184385.1 Actinomycetota bacterium | reverse complement strand
GGCGACTTGTACTCGTTGAGCGTGCTCTTCTTCAGGCGCAGGTTCTTGATGAAGGTGGCATCGGTGCCGCCGGCGAACTCGCCTGCGTCATAGGTGCCCTTCTTCAGTGCTGCTGCGCGCTGCGAGCCTTCCTTCACGTTCGTGAAGCTGATCTTGTCCAGGTACGGGAGCTTCGCACCCGTGTTCGGGTCGGTGCGCCAGTAGTTGGTGTTCTTCTCGACCACCAGGTTGTTGGTGTCCCAGGAGACCAGCTTGAAGGCACCGGTACCGCTCGGCTTGTTGGCGCAGGACGTTGCGTCAGCAATCTGGAGTGGTGAACGGATGATCAGACGACCGGACGCGTAGAGCGAGCCGGGGAAGTCGTTCTGGGCACGGTCGAGCACGAACGTGATGGTGTAGTCGTCCACCTTGGTGAAGGACTTGATGTTCGCCAGGAACGCAACGGCGGTGCCGAGCGTGTATGCCTTGGAGGCCGATGCGCCCGAACCGATGTAGGTACGACCGGTTGCGGCGTTCAGGTTCGTGATGACAGCGTCAGCGTTGAACGCCTGGCCGTCGTGGAACGTGATGCCCTGCTTGAGCTGGACTGTCCAGGTCTTCAGGTCTGCCGATGCAGCCGGGTTGCTCTTGGCGAGCAGGCCGATGTAGTCGCCACCGACGGTCTTCTCGAAGAGGGTCTCGTACATGGTACGAGTCGCCATCAGCGATGAGTTCGCCGGGTTGTTGCCGATGCAGAAGCCGGGGAAGGTGTCGAAAATCGCAACCTTCACCTCGCCGCCCACAGTCGGGCCAGACGGCTTCTGCGCCGCGCTGGCAGTGGAGGCCACGGTGGTGACGGCAATAGCGGCCGCAAGGGCCACTCCCGCGCGTCGCAACACTCGTGACCTACTGGTCTGACGTTGAGTCATTGAGTTACCCCCAAAGTTGGCACACCACCGTGGTGTGACGAGGGACACGATAGCACCGGCCTCGTCGGACAAAGCAAGGCATGTGAACCAGATTTCCCAAGTTTCGCTTGGCTTCTACAAGGTCGCAGGCTTCACAATTGCGCACGGAAGGAGGTTCTTACCCTCACGGAACGAGATGAACCTTGATGGCCCCGCTGCGTCTGTCGCCCGCCACCCGGAACGCCTCCACGGCGTCCCCAAGGGGAAATGTGTGGGTCACCAGGGCATCGGCGATGTGGGGCTGGGTGCCGAGGATGTCGGCGGCCTCGCGGAAGTCGTCATAGGAACTGTCATGCGTGTAGGCCATGGCAGGCACAAGGCTCACCTCCTTGAACATCATGGGGTTCGTCATCTGGACCGGAGTCCAGAACATGCCGAACTCGGCGATCCGGCCCCCGGGCGAACAGGCGGAGATGCACAGGTCGACCGTCTCCTGGGTGCAGACCGCGTCGAACGCCACCATGTAAGAGGATGACTTCGGCCGGTCGATGACGCGGGCACCGAGGGCCTCCGCGGCCACGGACTGGTGTGGGTGCCGGCTGACGATGTCCACTTCTATACCCCACGCGCGCAGGGCGGCGACGGCCAGAAGGCCGATCGACCCGGCTCCCACCACGACGACGCGGCTGCCCCGTTCGGGCATGACACGGCGCACCCCGTGCAACGAGACCGCGAGAGGCTCGACGAGCGCGGCGTCGACGGGGCGAGAGGCAGCGGACATGGCGAAGACCCGCGACTGCTCGACCAACACCTTGTCGGCCAGGCCGCCGTTCACCGCGATGCCGTACGACGTGGACCAGCTGAGCCGGCAGGCATTCTGGAAACCACGGGAGCAGGGGTCACAGGTTCCGCACTCACCGGTCGGTCGCACGGCCACCAACCGACCGTCCGGCAACCATCCGCCGAACTCGTGGCCGATCGCGACCGGCGCCATCCCGTTCTGCACCATGTGAAGGTCACTGCCGCAGATGCCGGCCTCGGCAACCGTGAGGACGACGCCGTCCCCAGTGGGCTCTTCGATCTCTCTGAGGTGGACGTTCCCGGAATCGGCAATGACGGCGCGCATGGCGCGACATTACTTCTGCATGTGACTGATCACGTCGTGGGGGTGACCGTGCTCGTTGTCGAGCTGGACGTGGATGGCGCGACCGTCGTCCCCGGCGAAGTCGAGGTCGTCGGAGGCACGGTCGTGGTGGTCGTCGATGTGGTCGTGGTGGTCGCGTTGATGATCGAGTTGCCGAATGTCCTCACCTGCGATGTCAACCACGCGGCTCGGGTCTTGTACCCACTGACGGTGAGGTGGACACCGTCCGCAATGAATCGCGACGCGCCCTTCGGAACGAAATAGGTCGACCATTCTGCGACGTAGAGATTGGGCCACTCGGCCCGGGCGGCCCGCAGGGCCCGGTTGAAGCGTGCCGCGCGCAGTTTCCAATCGGGGTGCACTGCTCCGTTGAAGGTGGTGTTCACCCAGAGGACCGGCAGCCCGCCTGCCTCGATCATCATCCGGTCGATCACCCGTGAGGGCCACGAGGGTTCGCTGTGCGAGATCATGTCGTTCGTGCCGAGTGCGATCACGATCGCGGTGGGGTTCTTCGCGGCGGAGAGCCGTCGCTCGAGCACGCCGTAGGACTCGCTCGTCTTGCGTCCTCTCTTGTAGTCGATCGTGACCGATGTCCACATCCGGAGTGAGGTCAACTGGCCGGAGAGCTTTCCGTACACGCTCGAGCCTTCCATGAGGCTGTCACCGATGACGATGAGGTCGCCCTGGCCGTTCGGCGCCGACGGCGAGGTGGTGGCGGTGGCGGTGTCCGTCACTCCCGGGACGATGGAGAGGCACATCAGGAAACCGACGGCCGCCGAGGCGAGCCGGCGGGAGCGGACGGGGTTCTTCACCGTTCCATTGTGGCAAGGTGGAGGAGTGATGAGGAAGCACTTCCTGACCTATCTCGCGCTCTCCACACTTGCCGTCGCCCAGCCGATGTTCGATCTCTATGGCAAGAACCTGACGGTCTTCTCCGCCGCGAAGGTCTCGAGCATCGAGATCGTCGTGTTCGTTGCCGGGATACTTCTCGGTCCCGCTCTCGTGGCGGTGGCGATCGATGCATTCACGCGACGCCTGGGTCCCAAGGTCAACGAGTCGACCCGACTGGTGCTGCTCGCTGGCTTCTCCGGTCTACTCGGCCTTGCCGTGAGCCGCTGGCTGCACATCGAGAACGATGTGCTGTGCGTTCTTCTCGCGCTCGGGCTCTCCGTTGCGCTGCCGGTCCTGTTCGACCGCTTTCGCGGCGTCAGGGAATGGTCGCGTTGGCTTTCTGTGCTGGCGCTCGCAATCGGCGGGACGATTGCCATGCAGGTCAGGCCGCTCGTGTTCACCTCCACCGGCACGGGAAGTGACGCGGTCGTGGGCAATGACGGTCAATCGGTGTTCCTGGTGGTCCTCGACGAATTCCCCCTGTACGCGTTGCTTGGTCCGGATGGCTCGATCAACGCCGAGCGTTACCCGGGATTCGCCGAACTGGCGGCCGGGTCCACCTGGTACCGGAACAACCTTGCCGTCTCGAACTTCACCCACCAGGCCGTGCCGGCCATCCTGGCGTCGTCGGAGCCGGTGCAGAACGGAGGACCATTCCTCTACTCGTACCCGCGCAACATCTTCACCCTGTACCGCGATGCCATGAAAGTGGACGGCACCGAACCGGTCACCACACTGTGTCCCTCAGCGGTCTGCGGCGGTGACTCCGAGGTGGGTTCGGGATTCTCGCCGTCGCGGTTCGTGTCGTTCCTCAAGGACGCCGGGGTGGTCTACGGGCAGCGGGTGCTGCCGCCGTCGCTGCGGAAGCGTCTCCCTGCCGTCGACCAGGGATGGGGTGGCTTCGCGGCAGTGCGGGA
This sequence comes from Actinomycetota bacterium, assembly GCA_041184385.1. Taxonomy (GTDB): domain Bacteria; phylum Actinomycetota; class Acidimicrobiia; order Acidimicrobiales; family Ilumatobacteraceae; genus UBA2093. Next base: position 954 of record JBEGJV010000130.1, on the reverse strand, counting down.
CAGGTTCAAGGCCCAGATGCACGACCGGGCATTCAGCCAGCAGCAGGCGGTGTCGGCCGCGGCTGACGAACTGATCGCGTCGCCGACGCCGATAGTCGAGGTGGTGCACGCGTTGATGCCCCACGCGCCGTGGAGACTGACGCCCGACCAACGGATCGCACCGCTCAGCCCCGAGATCGGCACGATCAACCCCGAGGACGACGATGGGGTGCGGGACACCTACCAGACGTTCCTCAACCAACTGGCGGCAACGGACGGCGCCATCAAGAAGGTCATCGAGAAACTGAGATCATCGGGCAAGTGGGACAGCACCATGGTGGTCCTGACGGCCGACCACGGCATCTCGTTCCTGCCGACCATGCCCCAGCGCCACACCGACTTCCTCGACATGGGCCAGGCCGACGACATCTACCGCGTCCCCACGTTCATCAAGTACCCGGGCCAGACCGAGCCGGCGGTCTCGGACTGCGCGACGTCGAACCTCGACATCCTCCCCACGATCAACGCCGTGATGAAGACGACCACGTCGTGGTCCTTCGCGGGACGCGCGCTGAACGGTGCGTGCCCGGGGAGAACGTCGCGCGTCGTCCACTCGATCACGGGCGAGACCGCGGACATGATGCGCGGGTTCGAGGCAACAAAGGAACGCGCGGAGTACTACGCCGGCGTGGTGACGAACCTCGGACCGGCCCGGAGGATCGCCGCGGTCGGTGCATCGGCAGACATCGTCGGCACGCCGCTTCAGTCCGATGTTGCATCCTCCCTTGTTGGTAGTTGGAAACTGAACCAGGCCGCGGCGTTCCGCAAGATCGACGGGAGCGAGGGTTCGACGGTACCTGTCACCGTCACCGGCAGGATTTCGCTCAAGGCCCCGGCCATCGAGGGCACCGAGGGGATCATCACCGTGGACGGAATCGCCGCAGGGGTCATCGGGGAGATGGGTGGCCAGGAGGG
>JBEGJV010000129.1:0-4815 GCA_041184385.1 Actinomycetota bacterium | reverse complement strand
GAATTCCCCAGGAAGAACGCAACGCCGAGTGTGATCAGGCCGCCCAGGCCGTCGACCCAGTAGTGATTGCCAGTCACGATGATGCAGAACAACGTGAGCGCGGGGTACAGCAGCACGAGCGCGCGAGCCCACCGCCGGCGCATCAACGGCCACATGCCGAATGCGCACCATGACGCCCAGCCGATGTGCAGTGACGGCATCGCCGCGTACTGGTTCGACGCGCGGGCAACCGCACCCTCGCTGAAGTCCCACGGTCCGCCGTACTCCTTCAGCGTGTCGACGAATCCGAAGGTGGTCGCACCGTTGTAGTTGCGCAGTTCGGTCGGTATGCATGCTCCGCCGTAGGTGATGACCGTGACGTTCGTGACGGGGTCCTTCTGGGTGCCGGGGCACGGGGCATCAAGGAGTCGCGGAGGCATCAACGGGAACAGTGCGAAGCCGATCAACGCGAGCCCCGTGCAGATGGCGAGTGCGTTGCGGAACAACGGGAAGACGTCCTTGCGCCGCTTGAACAGGATGAAGAACACTCCCAGGGTGACCGCGAAGTGCGCGGTTCCGTAGTAGGTGTTCATTGCCTGCAGGAAGTGGCGGTGCGCAAGGAACCATTCCTGGATCGACTCCTCGTGGAACAGCCCGAGCGCGCGCTCCAATTGGATGATCTTCATCGCGTTGTGGAACGCGTTCATGGGGATGTCGGTGCCGCTGATGTGGACGGACCCGAACCTGTTCCGGGTGAGGGAATAGAGGAAGTAGAAGCTGCCGATGATGGCGAATTCCTTGATGAGGACGGTGCGGTGCTCGCGCTCGATCTCTGCCGTCACGTCTCCCATGCGGTGTCCACACTAGGGGGCGGCGGGGTGTGCCTCGGGTGAGCCGACCCGCAATGCCGCGGTACCCCCGTACCCCTGTGAGGCAAGCCGAAAGTAGGCTCGGTACCAATGAGCACAGTGACTGGCATCGGCGATCTCGCAACGGAATTCGACCAGGGCATGCTGGCCCGGGTGCTGGAGAAGGGCCGGTCCACCGGCGCCGGCTTCAGCGAGATCTTCATCGAGGACCGCCGCAACGTGTCGGCGAGTCTCGACGACGGCAAGGTCGAGGCCGTCAGCAGCGGACGCGACTTCGGGGCGGGCATCCGCGTGATCAACGGGGAGACCACGGGGTACGCGCACACCACGGACCTGTCGGAGCGCGGCCTGCTGGCTGCAGCCGAGTCCGCAGCGGCAGCTGCGTCGCGCGGTGACGGCGGCAAGCACGTGGTGAACCTCGGCAAGACAACGCGCCAGAAGGTGAACGACATCGTGATCGTGCCCTCCAGCGTGCCGAAGGCGAAGAAGATCGAGTTGCTGATGGTGGCGAACGAGGTCGCCCGCGGCACCGACGGCAGCATCGTGCAGGTCTCGGGCCGCTACAGCGACGCCACGCGCCGGATCCTCGTCGCCAACAGCGACGGCGTGTTCGCCTCCGACGAGCAGGTCCGTTCACTTGCGGTGGTCTCGGTCGTCGCCGAGAACGACGAGGGCCAGTTGCTCACGGGGTACGACTCGATGGGCTACACCATCGGCTTCGAGTTGTTCGACGACGGCGCGGTGGAAGAGCTCGCGCGTCGCGCTGCCAGGCAGGCCGTCACCAAGCTCAAGGCACGACCCGCACCGAGCGGTGCGATGCCGGTCGTCATCAAGCAGGGTTCCGGCGGCGTGCTGTTCCACGAGGCATGCGGTCACGGTCTCGAGGCCGACCTGGTCTCGAAGGGTGCGTCCGTGTACGCGGGTCGCCGCGGCGATCTCGTCGCGTCTCCGCTCGTCACGCTGATCGACGACGGCACCATGACGCGCGAGTGGGGTGCCATCGGCATCGACGACGAAGGCCACGCCAGCCAGCGCAACGTGCTGATCGAGAACGGCGTCCTCACCGACTACATGTGGGACCACATCCGCTCCGTGAAGGAGGGCCGCGCGCCCAGCGGCAACGGACGCCGCCAGAGCTACGAGCACCTGCCGATGGTGCGCATGACCAACACGTTCGTGCTGAACGGCACCGACGAGCCCGACGACATCGTGCGCGCCACCGAGAGCGGCGTGTACGTGGCAAAGCTGGGCGGCGGCAGCGTGAACACGGCAACCGGTGACTTCGTCTTCGGCATGACCGAGGCATACCTCATCGAGAACGGCGAGATCACCGAACCGCTGCGAGAGGGCAACCTCATCGGCAACGGCCCGCAGGTGCTGGCCGACATCGACATGCTCGGCAACGACTTCGCCATGGGCAATCCGGGCACGTGCGGCAAGGACGGCCAGGGCGTGCCCGTGGGCGACGGCCAGCCGACACTGCGCGTGAAGACCATGACCATCGGCGGGACGGCCGCCTGAGCATGAGCACCACGAAGAAACACACGGTGGACGACCTGCAGGCGATCGCCGACCGCATCGTGTCGGAGGCCAAGGGCGACGAGCAGATCGAGGTGCACGTCTCGCGCTCGAACGACACCGACATCCGCGTGTACCAGGGCGAGCTCGAGCACTTCGTGTCGTCGCAGAGCGCGGGCGTCAGCGTGCGCGTCATCAAGGACGGCAAGACCGGCACGTCCCACGCCGGCACGCTCGATGAGTCCGCACTGCGCGAGGTGCTGGCAGAGGCGCGCGAGAACGCGACGTTCGCCGGCTTCGACGAGTGGGCCGGTCTCGCCGAACCCGACGGTGTGCCGGTGGTCCCGCAGGAACTGTGGGACGACGTGCTCGCCGCGTACCCCACGCAGAAGAAGGTCGACATCGCGATGGAGCTCGAGCGCCTGGCGGTCGGTGCCGACAAGCGACTGCGCATCGACTCGGCGAACTATGCCGACGGCGCCGGTGAGGATGCGTTCGCTAGCACGAAGGGCATCCGGGGCTCGTACCGCTCGAACAACTGCTACGCGTCCGTCGAGGTGCTGGCAGACGACAACGGCGAGACGCAGACCGGCTGGTCCTACGCGCTCGGCAAGAACCCCGACCAGTTCGACCTGCGCGATGCCGGCACGAAGGCCGCACAGCGCGCGACACGCCTGCTCGGCGCCGTGAAGCCGCCCAGCAAGCGCACCACGGTGGTGCTCGACCCCATGGTGACCGCGCAGTTTCTCGGCATCATCGGCAGCACGCTGAACGGCGAGAGCGTGGTGAAGGGCCGTTCGATGTTCGCGAACCGCCTGGGCGAGACGGTGGCGTCACCGCTGATCACGCTCATCGACGACCCCACCGACTCGCGCGCCTACACAGCATCGGAGATGGACAGTGACGGTCTCGCGGCACGCCGCAACGTTCTGATCGAGGGCGGACAGCTGAAGATGTTCGTGCACTCCTCGTACTCCGCCCGCCGTGCCGGCACGAAGAGCACCGGCAACGCAGTGGGTGCGGGGGTCGGGTGCCTCGCTCTCCAGTTGGTTCCCGGCAACAAGTCCCAGGCGGAACTCATCGCCGGCATCGACGAGGGTGTGCTGATCGACAGCGTGCAGGGTCTCCACAGCGGCGTGAACCCGATCTCGGGGGACTTCTCGACCGGAGCGTCGGGTCTCATCATCCGCAACGGCCAGACCGCCGAGCCCGTGCGCGAGTTCACCATCGCCTCCACGCTGCAGCGCATGCTGCAGGACGTGCTGGCCGTCGGCAACGACATCGACTGGTTGCCCATGCGCGCCGCCGGACTCAGCCTGGTGATCAGCGACATCACCATGTCGGGCGCGTAGGACCGCCAGGGGACAGGGACGCGCACGTGGGCACACCGCAGCCGGCAGCGATCGAGAGGCACCCGCATCTCGCTGACGCGAAGCGTGACGGGTTCGTGCGCGTCGACCTGCACACCCACACCATGTTCAGCGGTGACTCCACGACCACGCTGGATGAGATCGTCGAGTCGGTCATCGAGAGTGGGATCGACGTGCTGTGCGTGACGGACCACAACGCGCTCGAGGGTGCGGTACGCCTGCAGAAGATGCTCGAGGACGCCGGCGTGTGCCGGGTCGTGGTGGGCGAGGAAGTGAAGACCCACACCGGTGAGATCATCGGGCTGTTTCTGACGGACCGCATCCCGTTCGGCGAGACCGCGGTGAAGACGTGCGAACTGATCCGCCAGCAGGGTGGCCTCGTCTACGTGCCGCACCCGTTCGACCCGATGCGCCGCAACATCACCGAGAACTCGCTCGACGACATCACGGAGCGCGGTCTCGTCGACGCGATCGAGGTGCACAACTCGAAGACGTCGCTGCAGTCGCTGAACGCGAAGGCGAAGCAGTACGCGGCGCACCGCGGCATAGCCATGGGGTCGGGCAGCGACGCGCACGTGCCCCACGCGCTCGGAAGTGCGTACGTGGAGATGCCTGACTTCGACGGCCCGCAGGACTTTCTCGCGAAACTGCGCGAGGGCCGCATTGTCGGGCACCACTGGGACAAGGCGCGCCCGTGGACGCCGCGCATCGTTCCGAGCGTGTCGAACGACTCCATCGCGCCGAGCTGAGCAGCACGGCATGGTGAACGGTGCGACCCCGGCCGAGGTGACGATTGACGAGGCGGTCGTGCGCGGGTTGCTCCGTGCGCAGTGCCCCGAACTCGCGGATCGTGCGCTCGCGCCGTTCAACAACGGGTGGGACAACGACATCTGGGCACTCGGCGACGACATGCTGGTGCGCCTGCCGAGACGAGAGGCCGCTGCGCAGTTGGTCCTGAACGAACAGCGAACGCTGTCTGTGCTGGCACCACGGCTCTCGCTGCTGGTTCCCGTCCCGTTGCACGCCGGCACACCGCACGGTAGTTACCCGTGGCATTGGTCCGTGGTGCCAGCACAGAC
>JBEGJV010000128.1:0-5104 GCA_041184385.1 Actinomycetota bacterium | reverse complement strand
GTTCCGGCACGCGGGAGAAGGCCGAGATCGACGTGTTCCACCTGCACGAGCACGGTCTGTGGGCCACCATGCAGAAGGACGGGCCCGATTCATGAGACGGCGCAGGCAGTCGGGGCCGATCGAGAGCAACGACGACGGGACGTTCACGCTGAACCTCGGCGAGTACGAGAAGGAAGTGCTGACGTCCTTCACCGATCAGTTGAAGCAGTTGATCACCGGTGACGCGGACGACCCGCGCGTCCGTCGTCTCTTCCCGGTGGCATACGCGCAGGACGAAGAAGCAAACAACGAGTACCAACGTTTCATGCGCGAGGAGCTCGTCGCCTCCCGTGTCGCGGCCATCGACCAGGTGTCCGGTTTCCTCTCGGGACACGACCCGATCACCGCTGCGGAACTCTCGGGGTTGATGATGACCATCAACGGCCTGCGGCTCGTGATGGGGACCCTTCTGGACGTGACTGACGACGGGGCCGAACCGGAATTCGATGATGAAGACGACCCTCTGGCCGCCCAATGGCAGTTGTACGGCTGGCTGGGATGGTTCCTGGAGTGGATCGTCGACGCCCAGGCGTCTGATTGACCCTGCCGGAAGGCAAATCCGTGGGCGCAAAGGCGGGCTGCCGCCGATAGTGTTTCACTGCTCTCAACCGGAGTCGTCCAAGCCCCCATCGTCTAGTGGCCTAGGACACCACCCTTTCAAGGTGGCGGCACGGGTTCGAATCCCGTTGGGGGTGCCAAGACCAAGTGGTCACACACCTGGTCCCGTGGTGAAGTTGGAGTTCACGCCGGCCTGTCAAGCCGGAGGTCGCGGGTTCGAGTCCCGTCGGGACCGCCATATGGCGGAAACGTCATACGAGGTTCGCCTCGGTCGTGCATCGCACGATCCGGGGTGCGCTCGGTCGAGTAGCTCAGTTGGCAGAGCACACGCCTGAAAAGCGTGGGGTCACCGGATCGACGCCGGTCTCGACCACCAACACGGCGGCCTGCGGGCCGCCGTTTCTCGTTCACTGCTTCTTGTCGTTCAGACGCACGAGGGTCTCCTGCGCGACTGTCGCAACGTGCGTTCCGTCCTCGGCGAAGACGTACCCGAACGCGAGGCCCCGACCGTTCACGTACGCATGGCAGTTCATCTCGAACAGGTGCCACTTCGTCATGTCGACGTCCCGGTGGAACCACACGGTGTGGTCGAGACTCGCCGAGAAGAACGAATTCTCCACGTTCCAGAATTTCGCGAGGGCCGGCACACCGTTGATGACAGAGCCCGTGGGCAGGTCGTCCGAGAGGTACGCGAGTGCGCAACGGTTCAACACCTGGTCACCGCCGAAGTTCTCGGTGGTGCGGTACCAACTCATCAACCGGCCGGCACCGTCGCGTCCGTCGGAGAACTTCATGTCACGCGGGACGTCCTTCTGCTCGAGCGCGGTCATCCATGTGTCCGCGTACGCGGGGATGTCCGCGGGCATCGGGATGCCGGCCGGGAAGGCAACCGGGGACAGTTCGCCCGACTCCTCCTTCACCTGGAAGCTCGCCTCGAGGTTCAGGATCGCACCGAACGACTGGCGCGCGACGACGCGCCGGGTGGCGAAGCTGCGGCCGTTGCGGATGCGGTCCACCTCGTAACGCACCGTCTCGGTGTTGTCACCGCGGCGGATGAAGTACGCGCGCACGGAGTGCGGGATGAAACCTTCATCGACGGTCTTCGTTGCGGCGACCAGTGCCTGCGCCACGATGTGCCCGCCGTACAGACCGCCCCACGGATACGGGTGGCCGTTGCCGACATGGACGTCACCGCCGTGCTCGGTCAGCGAGAAGAGACCCTCGAGACTCACGCCTAGCCGACCACGATGGTGACGTAGACCTGTTCTGACACGTGGCTCTCCACCTCGAACTCGCCGGCCTTGTCGGCGACGAACGTGATGGTGGACGTCTCACCCTTCTTGGTCTCGCCCGTCGTCATGTCGTACCCGTGCAGGTGGAACTCGTCATCGGCGTCCGGGTTGGTGAGGGAGAGCGTGACCTGGGCACCGAGCGCGACTTTCTCGATGCGGTCCGCGCTGCTGTCCGTGCCCACGGTGACGCTGATCGTGACCGCGGCGAGCTTCGATGCCGTGGTGTCGGCCGGTGCGACCGTGGTGTCGGCTGCCGCAGTGGTGTCCGTGGAGCCCGAGGAGCCGCCGCACGCGGTGAGAGAGAGCGCGGCGAGGACGGAGAGGGCGATGGATGTGTGCTTATTCATGGTTCTCAACTTCCGTATTCGTACCCGAGGTCAGGAGCGGTCAGGAGCGGTGCGTAGGGGATCCCGGCAGACCTGGCCATGTCCGCGCACGTGCCCCCTCGGTCGACGATGACCGTGATCAACACCACCTCGGCACCGAATTCCCGCACGACGTCAACGGCCTCGAAGATCGAGGTCCCGCGCGTCACGGTGTCCTCGGTGATGACCACTCTGTCGCCTGGCTGCAGCGCGCCGGCGATGCGACCGGTCACGCCGTGGTCCTTTGCCTCCTTGCGCACGCTGAAGCTGCGCAGGTTGATCCCCTTCGTTGCCGCCACCGCGGCGATGCCGAATGCAACCGGGTCAGCACCCATCGTGAGACCGCCGATTGCATCCGCAGAATCAGGTATGGAAGTAAGGGCCGCCTCGGCGACGAGGACGATACCGTCGGCGCGACATGCGGTTTGCTTCGTATCCAGGAACCACGAACTCTTGCGACCGGACTTCAGTGTGAAGTCCCCGGTCTTCAACGAATGGGTGAAGATGTGCTCGCGAAGCGCCGCCCGGACCGGGTCCAACTCCACGAGTCCGGCGGGCGTGTTGGGGAACTTTTCAGTCATTGTTTGCGCCTCTCAAGCAACAGCCACAAGGGGTTTCAGTAAATTTTGTTTTGCAACTCTTGGCTCGTTCACATGACGAATGAGTCGCAAGAATGCTTCCACACATCACTAACACAGACCACCCACACATGACGAAGAAGACAGCGAAGAAGATGGCCGCCAAGAAGTCCTCCATGACCAACTCCCACAAACAGGCTCTCGCGAACGGCCGGGCAGAGGGTCGCATCATCCGCGAGTACCTCGAGATTGTCGAGGCAACGAAGCCCCGCCGCGGCCGAAAGAGGACACCGGAGTCGATCACGAAGCGACTGTCGCTCATCACCACCGAACTGAAGACCGCCGACCCGGTGACCAAGGTTCGCCTGATCCAGGAACGCCTGAACCTGCGCAATGAGCTCGCGGGAATGAAGTCAAAGACCGAGGTCGCAACTGCAGAGCAGAAGTTCGTGAAGGTCGCAAAGAAGTTCAGTGACCGCAACGACATCACCTACGACGCCTGGCGCGAGGTGGGTGTCAGCCCGACCGTCCTGAAGAAGGCCGGGATAGAGCAGTAATCAGACTGCTATTACGTCGAGTGCGGCGATCCCGCGCGACGCGTGCCTCAGCACCCGCACAGCGTCGAATGCCGCATTGAGCGCATCAGCCGACAGCGTCACACGACTGTCAGCTGCAAGAACCTCGCGGAACGAGGTGGCCGTCTCGATTGCCGTCGCCGCACACGACTGGACGATGCGGTACGCATCGTCACGCACCATGCCGGAGTCGACCAGTGCGAGCAGAACGGACTGCGAGTACACGACACCGTGCAGCGCACCGAGATTGTGCGCCATCCTCTCGGTGTCGACCTCCAGGCCGGACAGGAGCGACGTCATCCGCTTCGTCACGTAGAACGCGAGCGACGTCGAGTCCGGCAGCACGATACGCTCGGCCGACGAGTGCGAGATGTCGCGCTCGTGCCACAGCGGAACGTCCTGGAGACCCACCTGGAGGTTGCCGCGCAGCACGCGCGAGAGACCGCTGATGGTCTCGGCCGAGATGGGGTTGCGCTTGTGCGGCATCGCACTGCTGCCCTTCTGGCCCTTCGCGAACCCCTCGCGCACCTCACCAACCTCGGTGCGCTGCAGGTGACGGAGCTCCACCGCGATGGACTCGAGCGTGGTGCCGGCGCTGGCGCACGCCCACAGGTACTCGGCGTGACGGTCACGCGCCACAACCTGCGTGGCCGGGACGGGCACGAGACCGAGGCGCTTCGCCACACGCTGTTCAACCGCGGGCGGGATGTTCGAGTACGTGCCGACCGCGCCGGACAGCTTGCACACCGACACGGCTTCACGCGCGGCCATCATCCGCGAGCGGTCGCGGTCCACCTGCAGGGCCCACAGGGCGACCTTCGCACCGAAGGTGGTCGGCTCGGCGTGGACACCGTGCGTGCGGCCGATCATGGCTGTCGCGGCATGCTCGCGCGCCATCGTGATGAGCACGCGCAAGAGGTCCGTCTGCGCCGAGATGATGAGGGACGCGGCGTCCCGCAACGCCCAGCACAGACCGGTGTCCACGACGTCGGTGCTTGTGAGTCCGTAGTGGATCCAAGTCCCGGCAGGGGCACCGATTGCCGCCTGCACGGTGTCGACGAAGGCGGCGACATCGTGGTTCGTCACCGCCTCGCGCTCCTCCACCGTGCGCACGAAAGCGGCGTCGATGGTCGGAGCCTTCGCACGGCACGCAGCCGCGTCGGCTGCGGGCACGATCCCCTCCGCCGCCATCTCCTCGGCGACGGCCAGTTCGACTTCCAGCCAGCGCGACATCTTCGCCTCTTCGCTGAAGAGCGTGTCGACTTCCTTCGATGAGTAACGGGGGATCATGCGCGCACCACTATCGCATCACGCGCGGGCCCCGTGCCGATGTGGGTGATCGGCACGCCCGCTTCCCTCTCGATGATCTCCACCAGTTGCCGGGCCGAAGGCACGCCCGCTTCCCTCTCGATGATCTCCACCAGTTGCCGGGCCGAAGCGGGCAGGTCCCCGAAGGAGGTGATTCCCTCGGTGCTGCACTTCCAGCCGGCAACGGTGACGTACTCGGGCTCGACCCGTGCGAGACGTTCCACGGTGTCGGGGTACTGGGTGATCTTCTTTCCGTCGATCGTGTAACCCACGCAGACCTTCACCTCGTCGAACGTGTCAAGAACGTCCAGCTTGGTGAGGGCGATCTCCGTCAACGAATTCAGGCGCACCGCATGCTTCAGCATCACCGTGTCGCACCAGCCCGTGCG
>JBEGJV010000127.1:0-4881 GCA_041184385.1 Actinomycetota bacterium | reverse complement strand
TTGCTGGCACAAGCATTGACTGATGCTGGATTGCCAGCTGGAGTGCTAAATATGGTGATGGGTGTGCCATCTGAAATCTCAAGTTATCTGATTAAATCACCCATCATCCGAAAGGTGACATTCACTGGTTCTACAGCCGTAGGCCGTGAACTTGCAAGCATGGCCAGTGTAGGACCCAAGCCTTGCACATTGGAGCTAGGAGGTCATGCCCCAGTGCTTATTTTTGACGATGCTGATCTGGACCGTACAGTGGCTACTTGTGTCATTGGTAAAACACGTAATGCGGGACAGGTCTGCACATCACCCACCAGATTTTTGGTTCAAGATGGAATTCACGACGCTTTTGTTGCCAGCTTTTCAAAAGCGCTCAATACCCTTCAAGTTGGACCAGGTTTGGATAGCGCCAATCAAATGGGAGCACTAGCAAATTCGCGTCGACTTAGCGCCATGGAGTTCATGGTGGCAGACACCTTATTGGAGGGTGGACAGTTAAAAACAGGCGGAAAACGCATTGGCGAGCGTGGAAATTTCTTTCAACCCACGTTAATCAGCGAAGTACCACTTTCAGCAAAGGCCATGCATAACGAGCCCTTTGGTCCCATAGCTTTGGTGCGCCGATTCTCTACGTTAGAGGACGGCTTGGCAGCCGCCAACAACACGCCTTTCGGCTTGGCCGCTTATTTGTTCACACAGTCTGCCGCCACTGCTGCCACGGTCAGCGAAGAATTACAAGCTGGGGGCATTGGCATCAACACGTTTGCCGTATCTGCCATTGAAGCACCATTTGGCGGTCTCAAGGACAGCGGCTACGGCCACGAAGGCGGTCCCGAAGGAGCTCCTCCCCGTGCTCGATCGCCCGGCGATCCAGTACGCCATGGAGGAGGCGATCGCGGCAGGCTCGGGTGATGTCCTGGGCAGCAACCCCCGTGTCTGCAACAGCAGACATCCAGACGCGCGTGCTCGACATCTCCGGCCGCCGCCCGTAGGGACTCACCCGGGTGTCCCGCGCCGTCAACGACGCTTCAACGAGCGACTTTTGGGGTTTTTCGGCGGATCCATTTCGCTGAAACCGTTGTACATGCGGGCCTATTGACGGCCGTCCGCACTGTGTCCCCGCAGCGCGCAACATGGCCGTATCGTGGGGTCCGGAGGGGACATGACCGCACGCCCACCAATCCGAAATTCGGCCGGATGGTCAGTTGTTGCCGTCCTGGGTGTGGTGATTGCGACGCTGAGCGCAGGAACCCCGGCCCAATCTGGTTCGGGTGTGCACTCGGCGGTGACCGCGTCAACAGGGGAGGCATCCGCGCGTGTCGGAACCCGCTCTTCACCCGGGGCAACTCCGCCGGTGTACCAACCCGTGGCCACCTCCGTGATGGAGGAGCTCACGAAGAACGAGAGCGCCGACGTCGTGTTGACGGTGGATGAATCTGTCCAGTCTTCTCCCGAGTTCACAGCTCTTCGCTCCAGCCTCCGCTCCACGGGTGGCGACAGCTTCGCGGGCACCCTGAGTCGCGAACAGGTGGAGGTCCTTGCCGGTCTCGGAGGGGTGCGAGTCGACAAGAACGTCACGTTCAGCGTTGACCCGCCACTGACACATGCGGCACCGACGGATCCGAGTGGCGCACCATCGGCGGACGAATCCCGGTCAACCAGTCCCGTAAGTGACCGAAGAGTGTTGTTTGACTCCGACGTGAGCATCCCCGAGACGGACTCACGGTTGGTGCAAACGGTGAATGACCTCGGGATCGACGGAACCGGTGTGACGGTCGCTGTTGTCGACACAGGCGTCGACACGAACGCCGTTGGCCTCGCCGGGAAGGTGGTTCACCGAGAGGACCTGAGCACGCCGACCAGCTCTTGTGCGGACGGTGGTTACCTGGATCCGTATGGTCACGGGACACACGTTGCGTCGATCATCGCGGGAGCCCCGGGTTCCAACTACTCGAGGTACAAGTACGGTCGCGACATCCGTGGAGTCGCCAAGGGGGCGCAGATCGTCGACGTGCGCATCTTCAACTGCGCGGGCCAGGCCGATTCGAGCCAGATCGAATCCGCACTCAACTGGATTCTGTCGAACAAGGACACGTACGGGATCAGGGTCGTGAACATGTCACTCGGCACGACCGGAGTCGTCCAGGACGGCCTTGACAGCACGAGCATTCTCGTGAACAGGGTGGTGGCCGCCGGGGTCGTCGTGGTCATTGCGGCCGGCAACAACGGTGACAATCCCCAGACAATCACGTCGCCGGGCACCGCAGAGTACGCAACCACCGTCGGGGCGGCGAGCGTCTCGAAATACGGCGCGTACACAGCTCCGTACTCGAGCATCGGGCCCACAAGCGACGGACGAATCGGCATCGACCTGATTGCACCTGGTTCGAGCATCGACGCGGCACGGTCGACGAAACTCGGCAGCAGGTCGATCATCTATTCGGGAACGTCCATGGCCAGTCCGTACGTTGCCGGTGTTGCCGCTCTGCTCGTGGACCAACGACCGCTGGAGGCACCATCCGGAACGCAATGTGTCCTGGGTGCGGGCTGCCCCGCAGGTGTGGTCGCTTCTTCCATGGCGAATCCTGTGCAGGCGAGAATGAAGACAACGGACTGGTACGGTGCCGGACCCGACAAGTACTCGGGTGCGGGACTTGTCTCCGCGAGCGCGACGCTGCTGGGGGAGAACGCTCCACCGGGGAATTCGTTCAGCGGTACGTTCAGCAAGGACAGCCCGAACACCGTTCTCGTCCCGCCACATGCGGACGACATCGTGATCAGCCTGGAGTTGCCCTCGAGTTACAGAACGGACGGGTTTGACAACCAGTTCTTCAACGTCTCCGTGGTGGATCCCTCTTACAAGCCGACGCAATTAGAGATTCCGTGCACGCTATTGAGTGATTTCTGGTGCATGTCCGGGGCCTTCTCCTTCACACCGCATGTTTTTGCATATCTCTTGCGACCGTCGAACACGGCGCAGCAATTCGTTGTGTCGGTGTCGAAGAACGTTGACTTCGAAGCAAACGTGACAGGTACTTCGAGCACCCTGTCCCTGTCCAACGGGGTTCAGGTCGGGCAGGCGGACCTGACCGCGGCATCGTCGGCGTCACTCACCGTCACGCGCACCTCGTCCGCAGCTGCCGCCACCACATACTCGGTGACAACATCTGGTCCGTTGTCGACTTCCGCGTCGGTTGTGCTTCCCGCGGGTCCGGCCGGTACCACGGCAACCCTCACCGTGACCAGGTCGGGGAGCATCGGAGACTCCGAAGAGAAGGTTGTTCTCACCGGACCGGACGGGACGGTCCTTGCCGGTCGGGTCATCATGAGAACCACGGGTACTGGGAGGATCAGCTACCCGAACGTCTCGGGGTTTTCTGACTCGAACAACGGGGACAGGCTCCAGATTGTCGATGGCGGGGCCGTGTTCATGATGTCGCGGGCGACCGGGATGAAGAGCTCCAACGGGTTCGACCAACCCGGTTTCGTCCCCGCAGGATCACTGATGCTGTCGAAAGTCCCGTTCACTCAGACATCTGTCTCGCAGATCGACATGACGTCTGCCGCTGAGGACGGTTCCGCCTTCGTAGGGACTCAGTGGCCGGCCGGGGCCGGAATAGTCCCCGGGGACACCGACACACGCTGGAATTTCTTCGTGCATGACATGACAACCGGCACCAACACCGAGGTGGGGCCCAACAACAAACTGTGGTCGAGCTGGTCGGAGGAGAGAGTCGCAATCCGGATGAGGGATGACGGTGACTCAGTTGTCTGGGCGACGCAGTATCCCTCGGGGTCCGATCCCGTGAAACTGGCGGTACAGGGTGGTGCCAACTTCGCCACCACCACGGTCATTGATTCCTTCCCGGCAACGACAACGCTGGTTCTGTGGGGGTACAAGGGCACCCACATCATCGTCCAGGTTGAGGACTCATCGCGATCGATCTTCGAGTTCCGTGATTACTCGCCATCGGGGCTCTACACCACCATCGACCTCGATGGGTTGCGTCCGACCGACAGTTCCGTGAACGTCAGCCGCAACGGGACCGCCGTGTCCGTCATGAACGGGAATGACGAGAAGTTCGTGTGCAATTACTCGGGTCAGAAGATCATCTACGACAGTTCCTTCCGTCTGACGGTCGGAATGTCGTCTGGGGGTCCCATCGCCATCGCCGATGACTGTTCCTGGGTGGTCACGGTTTGGACGGCCGGCAAGAATTACCCGCGGGGAATCGACGGGCACCGGCTCATAAAGATGTTCCCCGACGGGACCTTCTACGAGATTGACCGTGCCGCTCCCACCGGTCCCGTCGCATGGGGCACGAACTCGAGCGGTACGTCGTTCATCCGGGCCACGATTGCCGCACTGGAAGCCGGGGACGTGAACGGCGAACTGGACTATTACCGCGATCTCGGGGCAGGCGACCCCACACTTTTCGGTGGGCCGGCGAGCATCTCCTACTCGACCGCGGTCTCCACCCTCAAGATGGGGGGTTCGACGGCATTGACGTTCTCGTCCAACGCATCAGGAAGTGTCTCCGCCTCGACATCGAGCAACTGCAGTTTCAGTTCCGGGGTGGTGACGGCGCTGCGAGGATTCGGAACATGCACCGTGACGCTGCAGACCCCCGCCGACTCAATCCGGCGCCTCACCACACGGGCAGTCACGTTCACCCTGGAAAAGGGTGAACGACCCTCCTCGCAGTTGACCACGAGTTCGTCCGGGTCCGGTGTGTTCGGGCAGACGTTGTCGTTCTCGGTGTCGAACTCGACCGGGCAGACGGTGTCGCGTTCGGTGTCGGGTCCGTGTGAGTTGGTGTCGTCGACGCAGGTGAAGTTGACGTCGGGGACCGGCACGTGCCGTGTGACGGCTTCGGTGCCCGAGAC
>JBEGJV010000126.1:0-4938 GCA_041184385.1 Actinomycetota bacterium | reverse complement strand
CAGCTGCCCGCGGCAGCGCGCGCCATCGAGGCCGCGTACCCGGACACCGTGCGTCGCTCGCGCATGTCGGCGCGCGCCGCTACTTCCACGCTGCCCGCACATGCAAGCTGTACGACTTCGAGGCAGCCACGTGGCTGCCCTACTCCAGCGCGCTCGCGAAGTAGCCGCTAGAGCTTGCGGATGACGCCGTCCTTGACGGCGGCGGCGGCAACTGCCGGGGCGACACGCTCCACCACGGAACGGTCGAACACCGACGGGACCACGAACTCGGGCTTCAGTTCCGCATCGGTCACCGACTCGGCGATGGCGATTGCAGCGGCGAGCTTCATTCCCTCGGTGATGTCCGTGGCGTTCGCGTCGAGCGCACCGCGGAAGATGCCGGGGAACGCGAGCACGTTGTTGATCTGGTTCGGGTAGTCACTGCGGCCGGTGGCCATGACGGCGGCAAGGCCGTCGGCCTGCTCGGGGCGGATCTCCGGGTTCGGGTTTGCCATCGCGAACACGATCGGGTCCTTCGCCATCGAACGGACATCGGCGGCGGTGATCAGGTCGGGGCCACTGACGCCGACGAAGACGTCCGCACCCTTCATGACGTCACCGATCGTGCCCATCTTGCGCGCCGAGTTCGTGTGGTTGGCGAACCATTCCTTGGCCGAGTTCATGTTGCCGCGGCCGGAATAGATGGCACCCTCGCGGTCACAACCGATGACGTCGCCGACACCTGCATTCAGCAGGATCTTGCCGATGGCGACACCGGCGGCGCCGACGCCCGCAATGACGACCGTGAGGTCCTCCATCTTCTTGCCGGTGATCTTCAGCGAGTTCCACAGTGCCGCGAGCGTGACGACGGCGGTGCCGTGCTGGTCATCATGGAAGACCGGGATGTCGAGGCTGGCGCGCAGGCGCTCCTCGATCTCGAAGCACTCGGGTGCCTTGATGTCCTCCAGGTTGATGCCGCCGAACGTGGGGGCGATGCGCTGCACGAAATCGACGACCTCGTCCGCGGTGCTGGCGTTGATGCAGATGGGGAACCCGTCGACCCCACCGAACTCCTTGAACAGGAGCGCCTTGCCCTCCATCACCGGCATGGCACCCTCGGGCCCGATGTCGCCGAGACCGAGCACTGCGGTGCCGTTGCTGACGATGGCCACGGTGTTCTTGCGGATCGTGTACCTGTGCGAGAGACCTGGGTCGTTCTCGATGGCGGTGCACACGCGTGCCACGCCGGGCGTGTACGCCATGGACAGGTCGTCGCGGTCGTTCACGGGCGCGGTGGAGAGAACGTGGATCTTGCCGGCCTCGTGCATGCGGAACGTGCGGTCCCACCAGTCGAGGAGCGTCACGCCGTCGAGGGCCTGGATCGCGTCGACGACCTTCTTCTGGTGCGCCTCGTCGCGGCAGTGGACAACGACACTGCGGCGCAGCACCGGTCCGCGCACGTCGAAGCCATCGAGCGCACCGATGTTGCCGCCTGCGTCACCGATGGCGGCACAGAGACGACCGAGCGTGCCGGGGACGTTGTCCAACTGGCAGTCGAGGGCGATGGAGAAGGCGGCGGTGGGAAGAGTGCTCACAGAACAGGAGACGCTATTGGTTCGTCCGTGCAATCTGCGACATTTTTCCCGTGTTGCTGGCAGGCTTGACGGGTGAACAGCGCCGAAATCGTCTCAGAGGCCTCGCGCCGGCGCACATTCGCGATCATCAGCCACCCGGACGCGGGCAAGACCACGCTGACCGAGAAATTCCTCCTGTACTCGGGTGCGGTGCAGGAAGCCGGTGCCGTGAAGGCCCGCTCGGGCGGCCGCGGGGCCACCTCGGACTGGATGGAACTGGAACGCCAGCGCGGCATCTCCATCTCCTCCACCGTGTTGCAGTTCCCGTACGGCGACAAGCAGTTCAATCTTCTCGACACACCCGGCCACCGAGACTTCTCCGAGGACACCTACCGCGTGCTCACCGCGGTCGACGCCGTCATCATGGTCCTCGACACCGCCAAGGGTCTCGAGTCCCAGACACTCAAGTTGTTCGATGTCTGCCGGTCGCACAACCTGCCCGTGCTCACCTTCTTCAACAAGTACGACCGGCCCGGCCGCGATCCCCTCGAACTTCTCGACGAGGTGGAGCAACAGATCCAGCTGCGCGCCACCCCCGCAACATGGCCCGTGGGCATCCCCGGCGACTTCCGCGGCGTCATCGACCGTCGCGACGGCTCCTATGTGCGCTTCACGCGCACCGCACGCGGGGCCTCCGAGGCGCACGAGGAGTTCCTCTCCCCCGAACAGGCCGCCGAGGTCGAGGGCGCGGCGTGGACGCAGGCGCTGGAGGGTTGCTCGCTTCTCGAGGCGATCGACGCGAACGTCGACATGCCGTCGTTCCTCGCGGGCAGGAGCACCCCGGTCTTCGTCGGCTCCGCCATCACGAACTTCGGGGTGCGCATGCTCCTCGACGCGGTCGCCGACATGGCACCGGCCCCGACGGCACGGACCGGCCGCGACGGGACAGTGCGCGGACTCGATGATGACTTCTCCGCGCAGGTGTTCAAGATCCAGGCCAACATGGACCCGAACCACCGCGACCGCATCGCCTTCGCCCGCGTGAGCTCGGGGAAGTTCGAGCGCAACATGGACATGCAGAACTCGCGCACCGGCAAGGACGTCAGCAGCAAGTACGCCACCACCGCGTTCGGTGCAGACCGCGACACGATCGAGACCGCGTACCCGGGGGACATCATCGGGCTGATCAATGCCGGTGGCCTGTTGATCGGCGACACGATCCATGCGGGCCCCGCCATCGACTACCGCGCCATCCCCCGTTTCTCCCCCGAGGTGTTCGCCGTGGCCCGCCCGAGTGACTCGGGCAAGGTGAAGCAGTTCCGCAAGGGTCTCGAGCAACTCGACCAGGAAGGCGTCGTGCAGGTGCTGCGCGACCCGGAAGGGTTCATCACCGAACCGATACTCGCCGCGGTCGGTGTGCTGCAGTTCGAGGTGTTCGCACACCGGTTGCTGTCGGAGTTCAACGCACCCACCGAGATCGCGCACATGAACTT
The DNA here is from genome assembly GCA_041184385.1 of Actinomycetota bacterium. Classification (GTDB taxonomy): domain Bacteria; phylum Actinomycetota; class Acidimicrobiia; order Acidimicrobiales; family Ilumatobacteraceae; genus UBA2093. The sequence goes on along the minus strand of JBEGJV010000126.1, from coordinate 1,892 downwards.
CGATGCCGCCCGCATCACCGACAGGGAGAGCGCACCACGGCTCCGCGAGATCGGCGGCATCCGCATCATGGAACGTTCCGATGGTCAACTTCTCGCGTTGTTCGAGAGCAGGTACAGGCTGCAGCGACTGGAAAGTGACGAACCTACTCTCACTTTGCGGCCCATCACCACGACTGACTGACGCACCCGCCGTACCGTGTGCGCATGCCGCACGACGGGCTCGACACGGCGGGACTGACACGCGCGGAGGCCGCAAGGCGACGCGCTTCCGACGGGGCGAACACCCTCCCCGTCGATGATCGCGCAGACATTCTGCGGCAACTGTGGACGATCGTCTCGGAGCCGATGCTTCTTCTCGTCCTCACGGCGGGGGTCGTCAATTTCCTCCTTGCCGAACCGCTCGATGGGTCGATCCTGATGTCCACGATGGTGATGATCATCGGGCTGTCGCTCCACCAGCAGCGGAAGACAGCCACGGCCCTCGGCGCCCTGCGGGAGGTGTCGGCACCGTGGGCCACCGTGGTCCGTGAGGGTGCGACGGTCCGCGTGCCGGGTGCGGACGTGGTGCGGGGCGACCTCATCGTTCTCGTCGAGGGGGACCGGGTCCCCGCTGACGCATTGATCATCGAATCCGAGAACGTCCAGGCCGACGAGTCAACACTCACCGGCGAGTCGGTCGCCGTTTCGAAGGTGCCCGCGGGAAGGTCGCCATCCGTGGATTCGCCGCCCGGCGGCGACGGTCGGCCTCACCTCTTCTCGGGGACACTCATCGTGAAGGGACACTGCCGCGCCGTTGTCACCGCGACCGGTGCGCGGACCTCACTCGGCAGAATCGGGGTCTCGCTCGGGTCCATCCGGACGGTGCGGACACCTCTCCAGCGCGAGACCGACAGGATTGTTCGTGTCGTGGCCGTCATTGGTGGCGCTGCCGCGGTGTTCGTGGCCGGGGCATTTGCGTTGTTGCGCGGCGGCGTGCTGGAGGGAATCCTCGCCGGAATCGCAACCGCCATGGCCGTGCTCCCCGAGGAATATCCCGTCATCCTCTCGGTGTTCCTCGCACTCGGGGCCTGGCGCCTTTCGCACGACAGGGTGCTGGCGCGAAGACCGGAGGCGATCGAGACGCTCGGTTCGATGACGGTGCTGTGCGTCGACAAGACGGGGACCCTCACCATGAACGAGATGACGGTTGCCCACCTCTGGACGAGTGGCGGGACCGTCGACGCCGCAACCGGCGCGTTCGGGAGTTGCGCGCGCACACTCATTCGTTCCGCCGCGCTCGCCTGCCCGTCCCACACCTTCGACCCGATGGACCGTGCGTTGCGCACGCTCGACGAGAGGGTGACCACAGATGAGGAACTCCCCCGGGAGGGTCAACTCGTGCGTGAGTACCCGCTCTCCAGCGACCTGCTCGCTGTGGGTCACGCGTGGAAGGACCCGCGGTCGGCCGAACTCGTCGTTGCGGTCAAGGGTGCACCGGAGACGGTCGCGAGGCTCTGCGGGTCGGGTCCGGACGACTTGCGACAGATGTCAGAGGCACTCACGGATTTGTCGTCACGCGGCGAGAGGATCCTCGGCGTCGCACGATGCCGCCTGCCGGCAGGATCGGCGCTGCCCGACGGACTGGCCGGCCTCCGTCTCGAGTTCCTCGGGTTGGTCGGGCTCCACGACCCGGTGCGACCGGGCGTGCCCGTCGCGGTGCAGCGATGCAATGACGCCGGGGTGCGGGTCATCATGATCACCGGCGACCATCCGGGAACCGCACGAGCCGTCGCCGGCGAGGTCGGGATTCGGGACGGATGGGAAGTCGTCACCGGGGCAGAGATGGACGCACTGTCCGACGAAGCCCTCGCGACGCTGGTCGGGGACGCCAACGTGTTCGCCAGGGTGACGCC
>JBEGJV010000125.1:0-6207 GCA_041184385.1 Actinomycetota bacterium | reverse complement strand
GTGCACGAACTTCCGCAGGCGCAGGACGTGCCAGTCGCGGTAGGTCATCCTGCTCTGGAACGTGTTCACCACCGACACCGAGGCCCACATCGAGGCGAGGCCCTCCTTCACCCATGCGGGCTCATCGATCAGCACGCGGCCCTGCTGACCCGCTGCCCGGTAACTGTGCGCCCACTCGTGCGCGAGACCCTCGAGACTGCGGATCTCGAGCATGTACGGCATCGTTGCCGCTCTCGGTTCGCGACGCTGCTCCATCGCCGTCGTGATGGGTTGGTCGGCAGCCGTGAGGAAGAGGAAGCCAGTCAGGTTCGACACGAGAACATGACGGCCGCAGAGTGCCGCACCCATGAGGATCTCGTTGCCCGTCTGGGAGAGATCGGGTGCACAACCGAGTTCGGCAAGCTGCGACTTGATGTACGACTGCGTCCGGGCAACGATCACATCGATGTGCCAGGTGGCGAACGTCCCGTTGTACTTCTCCAGCACCTGCTGCAGGTTTCTCACCACCTGACGCTGCATCGACAGATGCTCGGACTTCTCGAGCCCGGGTTCGATGTGCCAGACACCCCTGTTGACTGCGGGCTTCAGGCGGATCTGCGAGAGCCTCAGGTGGGAGCTCATCCGGGTGACGACGTCGAGTTCTTTCGTGGTGAGAAAGACCCGCACCGGGCGTGCGTACGTGCCAAGAAACGGCGTCGCAAGGACGTAGCGGCCGGAGAGCGCCGACGCCGGGGACGGGGCCTGGATGAACTGAGTGACGAGACTCATCAGGAGGACGAAGAGCACCCGGCGCATGCCCGCACCGTAGGAGACTCAAGTGTTGCTGTCGCCGTACGAATGTACGGGGCTGGCGGTTCATCGGCGTGGCCCGCGTGGTCGGGACATCCATTCATTGAGCCAGGGCCGCGGGAGCCGTACGGTACGTGCACACCGTGATCCCGGACCATCGATCACATCGTTCGTCGAGCCGCACCCAGCACCCGTGCAGCCGGCACTCACGAATCGGATGAAGCAATGTTCCAGCCCACACGGAGGCAGCTCGCAACGGCGTTGTTGCTGTCCATCTTTTCCATCTTCTTCGTAGGCAGGATGGTCGCTTCCGCCACGACCTCGGTGCAGCTTGACCAGTGCGCCAACCTCGGAACGACATGCGACACCTCGCATGCCACGCAGTGGCAAAACGGCAACCTCGGGTCGTCGAACTCGCACTACAGCGAGGGAGAATCAGTCGGACACCACGCAGTCCGGCCTCCATGCCCTCGACTACATCACGTCGGTCGCGCGGACGGAAACCACTGCGGACGCCTGTGCCGGGATCTCGTGCTCGGCACCTGTGTCGACCCTGCCGATCCCCCTTGACCCACTGGTCACGGGTGCGGGCGTCACCCAGGTGGCCGCCCAGTCCATCCGCATCGATGGAGGCACCTTCCCGGCGAGCGGTGCCGTCGTCTCCAACACGGGCGACCTCTGCGGGCTCGCGAGTTGCACGCTCGCGGCCAACCCATCGGCCTACGCACACACGGGGACGTTCGCCGGCACCAGCACGGCATCCACCACCGTGTACTTCACCGCATCCGTGCCGACGATCGTGCTCTCCTGGTCCGGGCACATCGCGTCACAGGCCGACTGGGGGGCCGGGAAGTCCGCGTCCTCCATCAACGGCTCGCCGTACCACATGCGCCTCATCGACTTCATGTGCTCGAACAAGAACTGTTCAGTCGGCAACCAGGACCGGTCCATGAGCAGCGGAGCGATTGTCGCCCCGGTCACCACCACCACGGCCGCGCCCACAACGACCAGCACCACTTCGACAACGATTGCCCCGTCGACCACGACAACGACGATTGCGCCCACCACCACGACGACAATCGCTCCCACCACGACGACCACAATCGCCCCGACGACGACGATTGCACCGACAACGACAACCACAATTGCCCCGACGACGACGATCGCACCGACAACGACAACAATCGCCCCGACCACGACCGTTCTCGGGACCACAACCACACTCGGACCGCCTGTCACGATTGCGGCAACAACCACTGTCGCACCGACAACGACGGCAGTCGCCGTGACGACGACAACCACTGGGGCCGACCTGTTCACGGTCTTCCCCACCACGACCGTCCCGAACGACGATGACTTCATCACGTTGTTCCCCACGCAACTTCCGACCACCGGTCGTCTGTGGACCTCACCGTTCCTGATCGCGATCGGCCTGCTCGTCATCGGTGCGGCGGCCTGGGTCTCCACCCGTCGCGGAGTATCAAAGCGGAGGCACTAAGTATGGAAATTTGTGGCAATCAAGGAACTCGACGGTCACACTCATTGCACGCGCAACCGCGCCTGACACTAGGGAGCAGCACATGAACGCACGAATGGTCATCTGTCATCGATCAGAGACAGCGGCAAACCACCTGGCCGAGGCTCTGTTGCGGTCGAGAATCGCTCTCTCCGCCGATGTCTCGGTGGGGCTCGCGAAGATCCCCACGGTCTTCTCGGAGCCGGCCAGGGTCGATGCATGCCTCATCGATGCCGCGCTCCTGCCGAAGTGTCTCGAACCCGACACGTTGCCCCGGCTTCCGCGCGGGTCCACGATGAAGAGGATCGTGATGGCGCCGGCAGTGCCGAATTCGTTGCTCATCCAGGCCGCCCAGGCCGGCCTCGATGACGTGATCGACATGTCGCAGTCACCCGAGAAGCTTCTGGCCCAGTTCCGCGAGTCCCTCGCCGGCAGGCACTCCCTGCGGGCCCACCCCATCTGGAACTCGATTCACCTGCCGAAGGACGTGCACGACCTGACGTCGCCCTACCGTGACACCATCGACCGCGAGATCGTGTCGATGATCGCTGCAGGCCTGACCGATGACGAGATCTCCCACGGCGTGTACCTGTCGTGCCAGACGGTGCGCAACCGCATCAGCCGCATGCTGGAGCGCTCGGGCACGCGCAACCGCACGCAGTTGGCTGCCACGTACATCCGCGAGCAGTACCAGGACCTGGACTCATCGGCCCCCCGGGGCGGGTCTGACGACCTTCTCCTTGCGGCGCGGTTCCCCGTCGCAATCTGACAGACCCCCGCGGCGCGCCCACGTTCAGGCGCCGCATATGGCCGTCAGGTTGTTGTCGTTGCTGCGAGGGTTGTTGTCGTCGACGGTGCGATGGTTGTGGTGGTGGTCGGGGCGACCGTTGTGGTCGTCGTTGTCGTCGTGGTGGCCGGCGGGATCACGAAGCCATTGGCCCAGCCCCACCTGATGTCGGTGGGGGCACCCACCGGGAACCCGACGGTCGAGGACTGAGCATCGAGGTACCTGCGCAGTTGCGACCACCCGTCCCACGCCGACACGCCGGTCGTCGGGCAGCCGCCGGACACTTGGCTGCACGCAGCCGTCTGCACGGTGATCGAAGCGATGCGCAACGGCATCCCCATCTGGATTGCCCGTGCGGCGAGCACCGCCCACTGCCGCGCCTGCGAACCTGACTGCGTGTGGATCTGCGGCATCGCGAGCACGTTCGGCCCGGCATGCGACGACACCCAGAGCACGTCATCGATGGTCCATCCGTTGTTGCACGTGAGATCCGTCGTGAACGTCTGCGGGCATCCGTCCGCAGACCCGAAATTCCAGAGTCGCGCCGACGTCGCGTCGACGTAACCGTCCACCCACGCCCGTGCCTGGCCCGACGGACCCCAACCGGGTTCGAGGTCGACGGCACCGGAGATGACGACGCGCGGGTCCGACTCGGCGCGGGCTGCGGCCACCACCTTGGACCACGAACGCCCGCCGAGATAGCCGTTGTAGGCGGTGACACCGCCGGAGTTGCTGGTGCCGATGGCGACCTCCCACGGACCGGGACCGCATTCGGCGAGACCTGCCGCCCACGCAGACGCCGTGGCCACCATCTCCGAGTTGGGGATGGTCTGCCCGAAGCCGTTTGCACCACCCGCAACCTGCTTGCCGAACGACAGCACAACCACGCCCTGGCGCACCTTCTTTGCCTGGTCGCACGCTGCAGCCCGGATCACCGGGACCGCCGTGTCGATCGGCTGCACGTCACGGCCGCGCACGTAGCTGCCGATCGGCACCACCCACTCGGCAGAGGTCTTGGCGGGCACGGCCGTGGGGTACCACGGCGCCTGGGAGTTCACGGCCTGTGACGACGCCTCCCGGTCGAGGATGCGCGGTGAGCGCGTGCAGCCCTTCGCGCATATGGCGGTGGACGGGCCGAACGCATCGATGTTGACGGTGGTCCCCTTCGAGTTCCGGTTGCGGGTGGACAGCGCAACAGCCATGACCGTGTTCTTCGTCCTGGACGACCTGATCATGACCGCCTTGCGGGTCGTGCGCGAGGCGTACTGGTCGAGCACCCGCACCTTCTTGCCGTTCACGAAGATGGCGACCCTCCCGTTCTTCGGCCCCGCAACGAACCACAGGGCGAACGATTTGCGGTTGACCTCGAACAACGCGGACGCCCCGGTGATGGACGTCGAGTGAACCGTGCCCCCGTGCGCGACGGACACGGAGCGTGGCTGCCATGCCGACGGGACGGGCACTGCGGGGACAGGAGCCGCGTGCGCGACGACCGGTGCGGACACCGACGCGGCAACGAGGAGACCGACGAGTCGAGATGCGCGCATGCACCCACGGTACCCGCGCGGCGGGACACCCGACCGTCAGCCGAACGCCCGGACAGCCCGAGTGCGAATCGCCTTCACGCCCTTGGAGGGATCGGGAACCTTCCACTTCTCGCGGTCGAACAACTGGCCGTCCTTCATGTTCACAGTCCAAGCGGTGTCGTAGTTGTACTCACTCGACGACCAGTAGAAGCTGCGCCGGATGGTGTTGATCGTCGGCACCGCGGTGAACAGCACGCGGTGCGCCTCGTTCAGCTCGTCCTGCGAAGGAAGGAACCAGTCGGTCTTCCCCCCGTGGACGAGTTCCCACGCCTTCCACGCCGCGTAATTGCCGGCGCCGTAGTTGCGCACGATTCTCTTCGTGTTGATGAAGCCCATGCCGATGGCCTTCGACCTCACGCGTTGGTACTTGGCGAGACCGTTCGCGTCATTCCGGTACAGCGGGCGCTGACGGTCGACGACCGACAGTTTCTTCCACGGGATGCCCTCGAACTCTGTCTCCACCGGCGCCATCTCCAGGTAACGGCCCCACGGTTTGTGCGACCCCGCGTCGTAGAACACGATTCCTCCGCCCGGCCCCGTGTCGCCCACGGCGCACGGACCGACGTCCGTGCACACGCGCCCGGTCACCTGCGGGTTCGACGTGGCAGGACGAACCCCGGCAGTGTCGCCGAATGCCCTGACCGCCACGAGCCGGAACAACAACGCACCGAAACCGGATCCCCTGTGCACCGGCATACGGCGCAACTGCTTGTTCGATGCGACGTTGCCGAGACCGTTCTCATCGGAGAACTGGGTGCCGTCCTGGAACAGTTGGTAGAAGGCGTAATTCGGCCCGTTCTCCGACGACGACCAGTACGGGGCCTTCGCCATCGCCGGCTTCGCGTGGAGCGCGTAGAAGTCGTAGAGGGAATTCAGCTCATCCTTCGACGGCAGGAACCAGTCCGACTTGCCGCCACTGACGATGGTGTCGATGTACGCCGCGGCCGAGCCGGTTGGTCCGCCCTGGGCGACGATCAACGAGGTGTTCTCGCGCCCGTACCCGATGCCGGTGTGGTCGATGATCTGCCGGGCGGCGTCCGCACCGGTGAACAATGACGTCGTTGGCATCGTGGACCACGGCAACCCGGCCCCGCGGTTGAGCGGCTTTGCCTCCATCGACGTTCCCCACCACTGCGGCGACGACGCGACGTGGAAGACGATCCCGCCGCCGGGCCCGACGTTGCCTTCCCGGCACGGGCCTCCATGTGCACAGGTTGCCGTGGCCCGCGCAGTTGCCGGCGCAGTGAACGGGACCAGCACGCAGAGTGCCACGGCCAGGACGGTCAGTCGCGGGCGGTGCGCTGCCGTGCGGAGAGAAGTGCGTCGAGCAATGGTCTCGAGTTTGCCACCACGGGCGACCTGCGTTCGGCGGGATCGAGAACAAGGAGATCCCTACCGCGTGCATCCTCCACGAGACACCCAGCCTCGCGGCAGATGAGCACTGCGGCAAGGTAGTCCCACACGCCGTGGTCATGGAAGTCGACGTACCCGTCGAGGGCACCCTTGGCGACAAGCGAGATGTCGAGCGC
>JBEGJV010000124.1:0-6266 GCA_041184385.1 Actinomycetota bacterium | reverse complement strand
GGGTTGACCAGGGTTGCCAATTCATTGAGGACATTTCCATCTGAATCGGTACGAACGATGCCGATTTCCAGGACACGATCGAGGCCCGGCTTGAAACCGGTTGTCTCAAAGTCAAGTGTCGCGAATTCAACTGGCATTCCATGCCTTTCTCAACTTGACGATTTCCTTTTCTATGGCCTCAGGCATCGCTCGGCTTGTGAGTCCCGCGCCATGTCCATCTGAGATGCGAAGCAGTCGATCCAAGACGGCAGAATCTGAGAGCCCTGCCCAATTCGCATTCTCTTCTGTCAAGGCGAAGAACTCACAGGCGCCGAGAGAGACCGAGCGGTCACTCTCTCTTTCCAGCAACTCGCTTTCAGCCGCGATCGCACTGACTAAGAGACGAGCAATAACAAGCGATACAGGGTCCGGTAACGCGTCAATCTCAATCTTTGATTCAAGGATGATGTCGTCAACATGCGCCAAGAGTCCTTCGTTGTCAAGGTGCAATTTGGAAAGGTCGCTAAACAAATCACCGAATGAAACCTCACGTTGCTCCTTGGCAACAACTATTGCCAACATGAGCGACGTTTGAAGGGTCCCGTCGCCGAGCAGAATCGAACTACGAGATGGGGACACTGTTCCCCCGGGCACAAACTTCGGGTTCCTTCTCGGGCGACGAGTAATCGCTTCAACTTCAGGCGTCGCACCCGCGTCAACTTCGCGAAGGAGTCGGACAACTTCATCAGTAGTCCGGAGGCCTTGATTCGCCCACACAATTGAAGGAAGCCTCTCGCTCGAGATTTGGGCAACCTGATTGTCAAGCGAACTCCATACGGAATCAAGAAGACTCCTGATTTGCCGCCACTGCCAGTACGCAAAGACTGAATCACCCGGGTCCATGTCACACGAGATTCGAAGAGCGCTGTGGAGCGTAAGTGGATCCGAGGACCAAGGATTGGTGGATTTAGCGGCTGCCCGCGACTCGCTATGAGGTTCGCCGCCCTCGAGATGATGGACTCTGGATTATGCATCCTTGATCTCCGAGTACGTTCCGCTCTCGAGTAGTTCTCTGAACTGTGACTCATTAAGAACCGGAATTGAGAGCTCTCTTGCCTTCTTAACCTTTGCTTGCGTCGCCTTGTCGCCGGCCACCAGAAAGTCAAGATTTGCAGACACACTTGATGCTGGCTTCCCACCACGCATCTTGATTGCGTTTTTGGCCCCATCTCGGTCCCATTGCACGAGCTTTCCAGTCACCAAGATCGACTTGCCCGCCAGGATTTGTGGTTCATCGCTCTCATGATGGATTCATGTACGGCGTCAGCAATGCCATCGATTGACTTCAAGTCTTCTTCAGGAGCACCGAGGATTAGGTCAAGATTGCCAAAGCGCTCTGCCAAGGTGTCGGCGACTACCGGTCCAACATGCTTTATTCCAAGCGCCGTGAGGAGTCGCGAAAGAGGGCGAGTCTTCGACTCGTGCAGCCCGACCATAAGTGACGTTGCCGTCAACTCGGAAAAGCCAATCGCAAGCAATTGCTCGATTCCGAGCGCATACAGATCGCCAATGTCCTGCACATAGCCCGCATCGACGAGAGCCCTTGAGCTTTCCTTGCCGAGACCCTCGATGTCCATCGCACCGCGTGACGCGAAATAGATGATCCGTTGGTCACGCTGGAACGGGCAGCCCGGCTCGACGCATCTCGTGTCGGCGACATCCTCGTCCTTCACCAACGTGCTTCCGATGGGGCACGGGCACTGTGCCGGGAACACCCACGGTTTCGTGCCCTTTTTCCGTTCGGACATGACGGGACCGACGACCTCGGGGATGACGTCACCGGCCTTGCGCACCACCACGGTGTCGCCGGGCCGCACGTCCTTCAGCGCCACCTGGTCCCGGTTGTGGAGCGTGGCCATCGACACCGTCGACCCACCGACGAAGACGGGCTCGAGCACCGCGAACGGCGTGACGCGGCCGGTGCGGCCGACCGAGATCTGGATGTCCCTGAGCACGGTGGTCTTCTCCTCGGGCGGGAACTTGAACGCAATGGCCCAGCGAGGAGCGCGCGACGTGAACCCGAGACGCTCGCGCTGCTCGAGATTGTCGACCTTCACCACGACGCCGTCGATGTCGTAGGGCAGGTCGTGCCGGTGCTCCTTCCAGTGGTTGCAGAAAGCGACGACGTCCTCCAGCGAGTCGACCAACTTGATCTCCGGGTTCACCGGGAAACCGAGAGCCGCGAGGAACTCGAGTGTTGCGTGGTGGCTGGTGAACTCCGGCCCACCGATGACCTCGCCCAGTTGGTACGACCACATGGAAAGTTCACGCGAAGCAGTGACCGACGCATCCTTCTGGCGGAGGCTCCCCGCCCCCGCGTTGCGCGGGTTGACAGGGACCGACACGGGAGCGCGGCCAGCCGCGGTGCGTTCGGCGTTCTCCCGTTCCTTCTCCGACTTCAGCTTCATGAAGGAGTCGATCGACATGTAGATCTCGCCGCGCACCTCGAGCACCTCAGGCACCGTGAATTTCTTCGATGCCTTCAGTTCCTTCGGGAGGCCGGCGACGGTGCGCACGTTGGCGGTGACGTCCTCACCCGTGCGGCCGTCTCCGCGGGTGGCGGCCTGTGCATATGCGCCGTTCTCGAACCGGATGCTGATCGCGAGACCGTCGATCTTCAGCTCGCACACGTAACGCACCGCCTCGTCGGGCAGTCCCTTCGCGACACGCTCGCCCCATTCGGCCAGCTCCTTCTCGTCCATGGCGTTGTCGAGGCTGGTCATGGGGACGCGGTGGACCACCGGGTCGAAGGTGGTGACGGCACCGCCGACCGTCACGGTGGGCGACGACTCGTCGAAGAGGTCGGGGTGTGCCTCTTCAAGGTCACGCAGTTCGCGCACCAGTGCGTCGTACTCCGCGTCGCTGACACGGGGGCTGTCGTCGCCGTAGTACGCCTGGTTGTGCTCCTGGATCTGCGCGCGCAGTTCGGCGATGCGCTTCGAGGGGGAAGGAGTACGCGCCATCCCCTACAAACTACCGAAGCGGTGTGACGCGGGAGTCGGTCACGAACCGAGTGTCAACAGTGATGCCGTTGCCTGCTCGGCGATGCGCGACGAGATGTCGCGGACGTGTGCCATGACCCGTTCGGCGACAGCGGGCGTGTGGGTTCCGAGACCGCAGGCGGGAGTGATGAAACTGTTGCGTCGGATGAGCACGGGGTCGACCCCCTGCTGCACCAGTGCGCACAACGCACCGGCGAGGTGCTTCCACGGACGGTCGGCCGACACGGCGATCGGTCCGTCGGTCCTGATTGCTCCCCACGCGATGCGGCCGCCGAGCTCCAGGTGCTCCGAGATTCGCGGAGCCGCCGCGAGCATCGCCTTCATCTGCTCCTCGTTCGATGCCGGGGGAACCGGGACGGAGAGAACGCCGGCACCCATCGACAGCAGCGCCGTCCAGTCGGTCTCTGCGCAACTGTGCACGCCCGAGATGTTCCCCGGCTCCACTGCGGCGAGGGCCCCTGACACGAAATCGATGACCTCGTCGGGTGACACCGGGAACCCGGGCACGAGCGCCTCGTGCAGCATCGGCTCGTCGAAGACCACGATCTGGGTGGAGTGCGGCATGACGGCGGCCACCTCGGCCTGAAGCGCGCGGACGTGGCACCTGACTGCCTGCATCGCCAACGGAGCGGCCACCTCGACCGCCATGCCGCTGCGCACGAGGGAGAAGCTGAGCGTCAACGGCCCGACGAACTGCCACTTCACGAAGTCAGGATGGTCTGTGCGAGCCTCGGCGCTCTCGAGAAACTCGGCGAACGCCCCGTACGCGTCGCTCGTGAGGTCGGTGGTGACCTCGCCCGCGAGATCGAGTGCGTCGATGTCGACACTGATGCTTCCGTACTGGCCGGCCGAGACTCCCTCGATGCCCACGAGTGCCTGCGCGATCATCCCCTCCGCTGGCGAACGCCGGGGCAACGACGGGATGGTGGGGATGTCCGTGGCCCGCCACGCGAACTCCACCGCCTCGCGGCATTCCCGGTGAGGAAGACTGCCGACGCCGAACGACGCGCCCGGCTTCGGCACGCTGATTTCGCTCATTCTCGACACCTCCTCGTTTCGTGCGTGTTGAACGCCGACACATTGGTAGCAGCAGTCCCGCGCACGGGACGAGGCGGGGAAAATGATGTGACGAACCATCCCGTACGGCAGGCTTGTGGACGTGAAATCGGCAGCGAACGGGGCATCGAACATGGTGTTCTGGTTGGCCCGTGTCGTGTGGGTGCTCGTCGGTGTGGTGGCGCCGTGGGCGTCGCTCGCACACGGCCGGTCAGCGGCGGTCGCAACGGTGCTCGGTGCGTGGGGATGGGCGGGATGGACAGCCGTCCTCGTCGCGATCATGGTGCCGTCCGCGATCTCGCTCACGGTCGTGAGGACCATCGTCCCGCTTTCGGTCGTCGCGGCAACCGCGGACGGGAACGTGCCGGTCATCATCGTGACCGCGGCGGCACTGGTTCTCCTCTCGCTTCCCGACACAGTGGATTGCCTGGTCCAGGGGGGTGCGTACGGGGCGGAGACGCGGTTCCTGTTGCGCACACCGGTCCCCTACGTCGTCCCCGCGTTCCTCGTGTGGGGACTCTTCGTCGGGTCATTGATCGGTGGCTCGTTGCTCGTTGCCGCCGGGGAGTACGTCCTGGGGGCCCCGTTGACCGCGGTCGGTGCCGGACTCGCGGTGCTGGTGCCGAGGCGCCTGCACAGGCTGGCACGCCGGTGGTTGGTCATCGTTCCCGCCGGCATCGTCGTGCACGACCACCTGGTGCTCGCCGAGACGATGATGGTCCGCCGGTCTCAGACCCGCGACGTGGCCGTCACCGGTGCGAACGGTGAGGCGGCCGACCTCACGGGCGGTGTGCTCGGCCGGCGCATCATCGTCTCGATGTCGGAGGCGGACAAGGTGATCCTGGCTCCGATCACCATGCGGACGCTCGGCACGAGCGAGGCACTGCACGTGCAGATGTTCTCCGTGGCGCCGCGCCGTGTGGCAGCGGCGCACGCGGCGCTGCTCAACGAACGGGCGTGACGATCCCGCCACCGAGCACGACCGTGTCATCGCGGTCGTAGAACACGACGGTCTGGCCGGGAGAGATCCTTCGCTGCGGACGTTCCCACGTGAGCGTTGCCGAACCACCATTCACTTCGATCAGTGCCGCGGCGCGTGCGCCGTGCGCGCTGCCCTGCACGAGAACGACGGTTCCGTCGAGGCGAACTGCGTCGTCCGTGTGCGGCCACACGAGCGTGTCGACCGTGGAGGTGGTGCAGAGAAGGTCCGATTCGGACCCGACGACCACGCGCCGCTCGTCGACGCTCACGTCCACGACGTACCTCTTGTCGCCGCCGCCGAGACCGAGGCCGCGTCGCTGGCCGAGCGTCACCAGTTCCACCGCGTCGACCCTGCCCACAGGTGCCCCGTTCGTGTCCACCACCGGTGCCTCGTGGAACTCCATGCGCGTGCCGAGGAAACCGCCGCGACCGATCGTGGTGCCGATGAAGCACACGTCCTGGCTGTCGGGCTTGTCCGCCGTGCGCAGGTGCGTCTGCGAAGCGAGCTCGCGCACCTGCGACTTCTGCATGTCACCGACGGGGAACAGCACATAGTCGAGGTCGTCGTTCGCGAGCATGTGGACCACGTAGCTCTGGTCCTTTGCCTCGTCCGCTCCGCGGGCGACCCGGCGGCGTCCGTCGTGCTCCACGATCCGTGCATGGTGGCCCGTGGCCACGGCATCGAAACCGAGTTCGCGGCCGCGCCGGATCAACCTGTCGAACTTCAGGTGACGGTTGCACTCGATGCAGGGGTTCGGAGTGATGCCATGCACGTGGGCGTCCACGTACGGGGAGACCACGCGCTCGTTGAAATCGTCTGAGAAGTTGAAGACGAGATGGTCGATGCCGATCTGCTGGGCGACTCGGCGTGCGTCGTCCACGTCGGAGACCGAGCAGCACCCGGTGTCGCTCTCCCCGCCCCACAGTCTCATGGTGACGCCGACGACGTCGTGGCCCTGCTGCGCAAGGATCACCGCGGCGGCCGAGGAATCGACCCCGCCTGACATCGCCAGCAGGACCTTCATGACGCCGATGCCGCCAGTCTCCGCGCGGCCGCCACCGTCGCCTCGATTGCACGGTCGATGTCGTCCCCGGTTGTGTCGTGACCGAGACTGAAACGGATCGATCCCATCATGCGCCGCCGCGGTACGCCCATTGCCGCGAGAACGTGCGAGGGCTCCATCGCAC
>JBEGJV010000123.1:0-5026 GCA_041184385.1 Actinomycetota bacterium | reverse complement strand
GGTTGCAGTGACCGAGTGACACGACGGCAATGCCACTCAGGAAATCGAGATACCGCTTGCCGTCGCTCGCCCACAGTTCGGTGCCCTTGCCCTTCTCGAACATCACCTTCGGCGCGCCGAAGACGGGGATGAACGGGCAGAAGTCCTGACCGTCGAGCAGCTGCTTCGGGGTCGGGTCGTCCTGGAATGCGTGCTTCATTTCGATCCTCCGGTGATCATGGTGCCGACGCCCTCGTCCGTGAAGAGCTCGAGCAGGAGCACGTGCGCGATGCGACCGTCGAGGATGTGCGCGCTGCGAACGCCGCCACGGACTGACTGCATGCAGCTCTGCACCTTCGGGATCATCCCCCCGGCGATTGTGCCGTCCGCGATCAACTTCTCCAGCTCGCCGACCGTTGTGCGCTGGATGAGAGACGCGGCATCCCCGACGTCACGGCGCAGGCCGGCAATGTCCGTGAGGTACACGATTTTCTCGGCCTTCAGTGCTTCGGCAATCGCACCCGCCGCCGTGTCGGCATTGATGTTGTACGGCTGACCCTCGCCGTCCACCCCGACGGTGGAGATGACGGGCACGAAGCCGTCATCGAGAATGCCCTGGATGAGTTCCGGGCGGACCTTGGCGACATCACCGACGAATCCGAGTGCGGGATCGCGTGGGGCTGCGTGCAGGATCCGCCCGTCCTCCCCCGAGAGGCCGACGGCGATGTTCCCGTGGGTGTTGATGGCACTCACGATTTGCGGGTTCACCTGGCCGTTCAGGACCATCCGCACGACGCCCATGGTGGCAGCGTCGGTGACGCGCAGACCGTTGACGAACGAGGACTCGATGCCGAGCCTCGCGAGCAGGTCGTTGATCTGTGGTCCACCGCCGTGGACCACAACAGGCTTGATGCCCACTGTGTGCATGAGCACGATGTCCTCGGCGAAGAGCGCGAGCGCATCGTGTTCCGACGTGCCGGCGAGCGCGTTGCCGCCGTACTTGACCACCACCGTGCGCCCGGCGAACCGCCGGATGTACGGGAGTGCCTCGACCAGCACCTCCGCTGTCGACATGTTGCTCACGGGTACACCCCCACGTTCGTGAGACCAGCGGTCTCCTCGAGACCGAGCGCCACGTTCGCCGCCTGCACGGCACCCCCGGATGCGCCCTTCGTGAGGTTGTCAATGGCGGAGATGACCATGACGGTGCCGGTGCGTTCGTCGAAGCGGGCCGTGATGTGAACGGCGTTCGACCCGAAGGTGGCCTTTGTGCTGGGAGAATTCGTGTTGACCGTGACGAAAGGCTCGTTCCTGTAGAAGGACGCGAGCGTTGCCAACAGTGATGCCGTCGTGGCCTTTCCGGTGGGCCGCGCGTAGCACGTGGCGAGGATTCCGCGGTTCATCGGGGCCAGGTGCGGCGTGAAGAGGACCTGGGCCCCGAGGTTCTGCTCGATCTCCGGGGTGTGCCGGTGGTCGAGAAGTCCGTATGCAGTGAAGTCCTCGTCCACAGTGCAGAAGAGCGAGCTGTGCTTCAAAGACCGTCCGGCCCCGCTGACACCGGAGGCGGCGTCGACGATGATGCCCGAACCGGCGATTGTCCCCGCGCGCAACAGCGGCACCAGGGCGAGCGTTGCCGCCGTGACGTAGCAACCCGGTGTCGCGATGAGCTTTGCCCCCTTCAGGTCCTCCCGGAAGAGCTCCGGCAGGCCGTACACGGCACGTTCCAGTTCCGCGGGCTGAGTGTGCTCGAACCCGTACCACTTCGGGTAGACCGATGCGTCCTTCATGCGGTAGGCGGCAGACAGATCGACGATGCATCCGACCTTCTCCTTGATCTGCGGCACGATCTCCATGGACGCCTCGTGGGGCAGGCCGAGGAACACGAGGTCCAGACCGTCAACGGCCGCAGGGTCGTACTCGGAAAAAACGAGGTCAGGGTAGGCAACCGCGAGGGAGGGGTACAGCGAGCTCGCGAGAGTCCCGGCCTGGGTGTCGCCCGTCGCATAGACCAGCCGGAATTCGGGATGTGCCGCGACGAGACGGAGGAGTTCGACCCCCGTGTAACCCGATGCGCCAATGATGCCTACTGTGACCATATCTGCATTACTATACAGATACCTGCATAAGTATGCAATCACCCTCCGGGGTCAGGCGCGCAGCACGGCCCCGATCTTCGCAGCGGCCTGGCGGCAGGCCTCCTGCACTTCTGCGATGGCCGAATCGGTCATGGTTCCGCCGCTCTCCTGCAGGCGGAGACGGAAAGCGAGGCTCCGCGACCCCTCGGGAACGCCCTGACCGCGGTACACATCGAAAAGATCGATGGCCACGAGGCGTTTCCCGGCCGCCTGACGCAGGGCGCGTTGCAGATTCTGGGCAGGGACGTCTTCGGTCAGGACGAACGCGAGGTCGATGTCACTGGACGGGAACCGGTTGACATCTCGGGCCTGCGCGGGCTTCGGTTCCTCGTTCAGGATCGTCGTGAGGTCCAGCTCGAGGATGCTCACCCGTCCTTCGATGCCGAGGGTGTCGAGGATGACGGGATCGACCTCCCCCACCACACCGACGACCTTCTTGCCCCGGGCAAGGGTCGCCGACCTAGTGGGGTGAAGCCCGGCAGGCACCCGTGACTGGTCAAGCTGTGCACCCACTGACAGCGCATCGCAGACTGCATTCCACTGCGCGAGTGCAGTTTCCGCGCTTCCGCCGGCGACGACGATCGCAAGCTGCTCTGTCTCGTCGGGGAGTGCGTTCTTCGACTTCGGGTACACGTGCCCGATCTCCCACAGCCCGACGCGCGGGGCACGGTGGGACTGGTTGTAGGACACCGCGCGGAGTAGACCCGGGCGCAATGACGTGCGCAGAACGGATTCCTCCGCCACCAGCGGGTTCGCGATGACCATGACGTTGTCCTCGTCCAGACCGAGAGCCGAGAGGTCACCGGGAGCGAGGAACGGCATCGGCATGACCTCATCAAGACCGAGCCCAACGAGAACACGGCGCAGGACACGGCGACGCTGCTGCATGTTCGACAGGCGGCCGTGAACCGCGGACTTGGGCACCGACTTGCCGAGGGCGTCATAGCCGTGGTGACGGGCGATCTCCTCGATGATGTCGATCTCCTCGGTGCAGTCAGGGCGGAAGCTCGGGACCACGACATCAGCACCGTCATCGGTGGGAGTCACCTCGAACCCGATGGGTGCAATCAATTCCTTGATGCGCTCCCCCGTCGGTTCGATGCCGAGACTGCGCCCCACACGGGACGAACGGACGTGCACCCGTGCCTGCACCGGCAAGGACGTCGACTCGGCACGCGTTGCGCCTTCATGCAGCGTGATCCCGGGGCAGGTCTCGGAGAGGATCGAGACGAACCGCCTCACTGCGACATCGACTCCCCGGGGGTCGACACCGCGCTCGAAGCGCACCGATGCCTCACTGCGCAGGTTGTGCCGGTTCACGCTGTACCGGATCGGGTCCGGCTCGAACCACGCGATCTCGAGCGACAGTTCGGTGGTGGATTGGGTGACCTCGGAATCAAGGCCGCCCATGATGCCGGCAAGACCCACGGCCTCACCGGTTGCCCCGTTGCAGATAAGCAGGTCATCCGCGTGAAGTGCACGCTCCACGCCGTCAAGGGTGCGGTGGGACTCCCCTTCGCGGGCCAACCGGATGTCGAACGAGGACACAACGGCATGGTCGTACGCATGGTTCGGCTGGTTGCACTCGAGCATCACCAGGTTCGACGCGTCAACCACGTTGCTGATGCTTCGCATCCCGAGGTGCTGCAGGCGTGACACGACCCACTGCGGCGACGGACCGACCGTGACACCGCTGATGACCGTCACCGAGAACATCCCGCAACGCTCCGCCGCCGAGATGGTGACCGGCACGGATCGCGATGGGCCCATCGTGGGCACACCGACCCGGGGGCCGTGGAATGCGACGCCGAAATGAGCCGCAAGGTCGCGCGCGACACCGAGGTGGCCCCAGCAGTCAGGTCGGTTGCGGGTGAGATCCAGGTCGAACACCACGTCGTGTTCGATGCCGAGGGCTTCGAACGGGCTGATCCCGAGCGGTGTGCCCGGGGGGAGGATGAGCAGACCCGAGGCGTCGTCGGCGATGCCGAGTTCCACCGGCGAGCAGAGCATCCCCTCGGAGTCGATCCCGAGGATGCCTCGCTTCAGGATGTCCCGTCCGTCGGGCATCTTCGTGCCCAGCGTTGCGAGGGGCACGATGTCACCGGGACCCATGTTCGTGGCACCACACCACACGTGGCGCTCCGCGCCGTCGCCCGCGTCCACCCAACAACGGGTGACCTTCGCGGCATCAGGGTGCTTCTCGGTCCGGATGATCCGCGCCGTGACGACTCCGGGCACCGGGGTGCCCACGATGTCTGTGGACTCGACGGCGAGACCGAGCTGGTTGAGGGCGGTTGCGACGACCTCAGGGTCCGTCGGGATGTCGGCCATCTCCCTGAGTATCGAGAGGAGCATCTTCATGAGAACTGCTCGATGAAGCGGACGTCATTCGAGTACATCTCACGGATGTCCTCCACACCATGGCGCTCCTTTGCCATGCGGTCGATGCCGAACCCGAATGCGAAACCGCTCCACTCCTCGGGGTCGAGACCGGCCGCAGTGAGAACACGGGGATGAACCATGCCGCACCCACCGAGTTCGATCCACGAACCATCGTGCCGGCGGATGTCGAACTCGGCACTCGGTTCGGTGAACGGGAAATACGAAGGACGCAGACGACTGGTGAAGTCGTCACCGAAGAACGCCTTGGTGAACGCCTCGATGGTGCCGGCGAGGTCCGCGAACGTGATGTTGCGGTCAATCACGAGACCCTCGATCTGGTAGAAGACCGGCATGTGGGTGGCGTCCGGGGTCTCCTTGCGGAAGACACGCCCGGGCATGATCGCGTATATCGGGGGCGGCCAGTCCTGCATGACGCGGATCTGGACCGGCGAGGTGTGTGTGCGCAGCACCACACTCCCCTGCGGATCGGCATCAATGAACAACGTGTCCCACATGCTGCGGGCCGGGTG
>JBEGJV010000122.1:0-5460 GCA_041184385.1 Actinomycetota bacterium | reverse complement strand
CGACGATTGCGGCACCCGCGACGACCGCGCCCGCACTCATCGTGAACGTGAGTGCCCCCACCACCACGTTCGTCACCATCCCCTCGGCGACGGAATCAACCGCGGTGCCGGTGATCCGCAGCACCGCGACAACCACACCGACCGGCAGGACACCCTCTTCCACCACAACAACATCCCCATCGACAACCGTCCCGAACGCCCCGACCACAACCTCGGTTCCTGCTCCCCAACCGGCGACAGTCGTCAACGGACAGGCAGCAATGACCGTCGGCGACACGTCGATCACGCCCACGGTGGAACGACGAGACAACAAGCTGGTCATCACCGCTGGCGACTACACCGCGTCGCTCGGGGCGGTGGACAGTGACGGGAAAGTCGGGTCCAAGTCAACGCGTCAGGGTTCGAGCCGGACACCATCGTGGAGATCTGGCTGTTCTCCTCTCCCGTGAAGCTCGGCGAGATGTCAGTCGACAAGACGGGCACCGTGAGTGGAACATTCGAGATCCCGGCCGGCACTCCCGCGGGCAACCACCGCATGGTCATCCTTGCCCGCGGCGAGAACAAGGACGAGGCCACATTGACCATCGGCCTCGCCGTAGGCGAATGGAAGAAGTCGAAGAACATCGCCACGTGGTTGATTGTTCTCCCCATCATCCTCGCCGTGATCGGCGCGTTGACTCTCCCCGCAACACGCCGTCGCAGACGCCGCGCATCGGCCGCCTCATAACCCCGGGTTCACCTGCCGTCTGCCGGTGTGTCACCCGCACCAAGTAGAAAGGTGCGCATGCGGATCCTGGTGACGAACGACGACGGAATCGAATCTGTGGGGCTGCACGTTCTTGCCCGGGCCATGCGCGAGTTCGGCGACGTCGTCATCGCCGCCCCGGACCAGGAGTACTCGGGCGCGAGCGCGGCAATCGGTGCCCTCCACATCATGCGACCGGAGGTCCACCGAAGGAACGTCGACGGCATCGATGAAGCGTGGGCCATCAGTGGCGCACCGGCCCTGTGCGTCTTCCTCTCCCGCTTCGGTCTGTTCGGCGAACCGTTCGACCTGGTGGTCTCCGGCATCAACCCCGGGGTGAACGTGGGACGCAGTGTGTACCACTCCGGAACCGTCGGCGCGGCAGTCACCGCACGCAACGCCGGCATCACCGGAGTCGCAGTCAGCCAGGCCGTCACCGGCTTCGGCGTGGAGGGTCAGGGCTGGGACGACGCGGTGAAGGGCCAGCTGTGGGACACCGCCGCCACCGTTGCCGCCTCTGTCGTGCGCGGCTGGTCAGCGAACCGCACGGAAGAACCGGTCGTCATCAACGTGAACGTGCCGAACACACCGCTCGACCAGATCAAGGGTTGGCGTCGCACGTCGGTGGGCATGCAGGTGCCGCGCGCGGTGGTGAACGCCAATCTGGTCCCGAAGGAGGGGTACGAGAACTCCTACACCGTCGACCTCTCGTACGGTGACCCCGTGCCGCTCCCCGACCACACCGACGGTGGCGCGGTCGAGGCAGGGTACGTCGCGGTCACCTACGTCAGCCGTTACGACGACGTCGAGCACCACGGCACGGACGAGATCCACGGCGAGCTCACCGGCCTCGTCGGCGACGCGAACATCCTGCGTTCTTAGGCGGCGCGGCACGCACCGCTACCGTCATCACCATGACGGATTGGCAGGATCTCACACGGCGCGCATCGTTCGCGTCACACCAGTTGCTCGGCTGGATCTTCTGGGAACCGCGCGCGAAGGACAACCTGGAGGCACTCGGCGTTCCGGGCGGGATGGGCCACTACATCGTGAACCGTGGTGCGCCACTCGCGCCCGCGGGTGCCGAGGCACTGTTCGCGGCGTTCTACACGATCAAGCGCGAGTTCATCCACTTCGCGATCAACCACGCCGCACCGCACATCAGCAACTGGCACGACGTCACCGTCGCACGGGATGCCGCCGTGCGCGCCGGTCTCGAGGAGATCACACCGCAGGTGATGCAACCGCTCGGCGAGCTCGCCGGCGAACTCTGGCGGGTGGTGGATGCGATCCCGGCGTCGGGTCGTGTCCTGTTCGCAGCACACAAGTCCTGGCCTCGACCGTCCGACCCGGTGATGTCGGCGTGGAACGCGCTCAACTGCATCCGCGAGTGGCGCGGCGACACGCACTTCGGCATCCTCCTGAACGACAACATCGGCGTCGTCGAGGCAGGGCTCCTGCACGATGCGTGGATGGGGTACCCGAAGGAGTGGATCCCGCGCAGCCGCGGCGCGGAGGATGCAGAAATCGCCGCGGCCCTCGAGAACCTTGCCGCCCGCGGTTACGTCACCGACGGAGTGGTCAATGACGCGGGGGTCGCGTACCGGCAGGAACTGGAGGACCGCACCGACATGCTCTGCGAGATTCCGTGGCGCGCCCTTGGCGAGGCGAACACGGTGCGGTTGCTGTCGATTCTCGAACCCGTGGGTCACGTGTACGTGGAACGCATCAACCAGACCGCCGGTGACAACTGGATGCCGGCAGCGCGACCACGCCGCCGCTGACACGGCGCCGGGGACATTCGTCGGGAATCGGGACAGCCGCCTGTTGGTTGACTGTGGCATGCCCCGTTACGTCGTCACCGTCCCGTCATCGAAGACCCCGCAGGAGGCGTTCGCGTACATGTGCGACATGCGCCTCTTCCCCGAGTGGGACAAGGGCATCAAGAAGGTGGTGCTCGTCGCGGGAACAGAGCCGGGCAAGGGGGCCACGTACGACGTGACCGTGCCGGGTTTCCGCGGCAAGGATTCGGTGCTGCGCTACGAGACCACGGAGTTCGACCCGAACTCGAACGTGCTCCTCGTGGGCCGGAACTCGATCTTCACGTCAGTCGACCGCGTGACCGTGTCCCCCACGGCATCGGGTTGCGACGTCACCTACGACGCGAAGCTCACGTTCAACGGCATCCTCGGGCCGATGAACCTGTTCCTCGGTGCAGTCTTCAACAAGGTCGGCGACCGCGCGGCCAAGGGCCTGCGCAAGAAACTCGCCTGACCCCTACGGGCAACCGAGCCCGTGCAGGTTCGCGCACTCCCTGCACAACCACGCGGTGCCGTCGGTGGTGCTCCATGCGGTCGCGAACGGTGACCCGCACGAGTAGCAGTCGTGCTTCTCGTTCTTGTCCAGCGGACCGACCCTGAACCCTGGCTCGTCAGACGACATGGGAACGAAGGGTAGTTGCGACACGGCAGAGATCGTCATGGTCTCGCGCGACCGCCGCCACGTAGCGATCGGGCCTCACCACCACCGCGTACGACTCCCCCACCGCCTGTGGTGCGACGACGTTGACCGCGTTGAGAGCAACGAGTTCGCCCGGCAACGTGACCGGTTCCGCGGTCACCACCGCGAACGAGGCGCCGTTCCTGCGCACTGCCGCCGACACTTCCGGGACGAACCAGAACTGGTGACCCACCCGTTGGTCGTCTCCCGTGACCATCCCGGCAACCAAATGCGGTGCCGGACGCTTGCCGCCGTAACCACTCTCGATGTCGACGCCATGGCTCACTCGTCCGGCGAGTTGGTCGATCAACCGACCCATGTCGACGGCATGTGCGACGGTGCTGCGCACGTGGGGCTCGCGTTCCGGTGTGTACGTGCCGAGCAAGGCCGGTGACGCGAGACCGCGCACCACGTACGACATCTTCCACGCGAGGTTCACTGCATCGCGCATCCCCGAGTTCAGGCCCTGACCCGCGAACGGTGGTGTCTGGTGTGCCGAGTCGCCGGCCAGGAACACGTTCCCCTTCTGCATCCGCGGTGCGACAACCGCGTGGAAGCGATAGACCGCGGACCGAACGAGACGGGCATCGGCCGGCGTCACCCATTCGGCGAGCAGTCCCCACAGGCCCTCATCGGTGTTGAGCGCGTTGGCATCCTCGTGTTCCTGGATCTGGAACTCCCAGCGACGGAAACGCCTCACACCCTGCACGTACGTGGACGGACGGTCCGTGCGGCAGTACTGGCGCACACCACGGGGCAGATCAACGGTCGATTCCTCGTTCAGCTCGATGTCCACGACCAGCCACTGCTGGTCGAACCTGAGGTCCTCGAGAGTCAGGCCGATGTGGCGTCGCGTCCAGCTGGATGCCCCGTCACAACCGACGACCCAACGTGACTCGATCGTCTCACCGGAGTCGAGCGTCGTCACGCAACGGTCGCCGTGATCAGCGAGGTCGGTGACGGTGCTGCCCCACCGTGCGTCGGTGCCGCGCGCGACGCACTCCGCGCGCAGCATCGTGTCGAGTTCGGGCTGGTAGTGCACGACAACGGGCGGAACTCCCTGCAGACCCAGCGGTGGGATGTCAGAGCCGATGGCAACCGTGTCGTCCGGGGCGAGAAAGTCGCCGCGCTCCAGCCTTGACGTGTTCGCCCGCAGCCAGTCGCCAAGTCCGTGATCATGCGCGGCACGCTGGATCTCGTCGTCCATCACGATCGCACGTGGCAACTGGTAGGGCTGCTCATCGCGTTCGATGACGACGTTCGAGACGCCCATGTCGTCCAGCAACACCGCGAGGAAGCACCCCACGGGCCCACCGCCGATGATGACGACGTCGACCATCTATTTTCCGGCTGTTGCGTAGTCCGTGATCTCCGCGAACGAAGCTCCGGCGCGGTGCCGCGCGATGAGAGCCTCGAAGTCGACATCGATTCCGATGGGGTTGGCTGCGAAGAGCGGACCGGCCATGAACGCGTCCGCCTCGTCCATTGACATGGAGTCGACCTGCGTCTCCACCTGGTTGCCGTCGGGATCGCGGTAGTACGCGGAAAGAGTCATGCCGTGGTTGATGGTCCAGTACGGGGACACGCCCTTTGCCTTCATCCGCTCGTACTGGTCGAACAGGTCGTCGAGACTCGCGTACGTGAAGGCGAAGTGCTCCACACCGTCACGCTTCGGCGTCTGGTGCTCCAGGTTGGGGATGTGCGCGATGGCGATGCGGTGGTGCTCGTCGTCGTACGAGATGAAGGCGATGAAGTCGTTCTCGTGGCGTGCCTCACCCTGCAGGAAGTCCTTCCACCACGAGACCATCTCCGGATAGCGGGTGGTCTTCAGGACGATGTGGGCGAATTTGATCGGTGATGCCACGGGAACCTTCCCTCTCTGTGCCGGGGCGGACACCCGCAGGCGGGACGAACGCAACACGAAGGTTAGTGTCGGGGTTCACTATGACGTTCAAGTTCGCCTGCAAGAACGGCCGTGCCCAGCTGGTGGTCGGCCCCGACAACAACACCGTCGACCTCGAGACCGCGAGCGGCGGGAAGTTCTCCTCCGAACCAATCGACGCGTTCCGCCGATGGGACGAGGTGCGCACGTTCGCTGCGACATGCACCGACCAGGGGACACCGACCTCGGTCGACGATCTGAACGCACCGTCACCGTGGCCGTCGCAGGTGTTCGGCATCGGCCTGAACTACCGCAAGCACGCCGAGGAGTCGGG
>JBEGJV010000121.1:0-5947 GCA_041184385.1 Actinomycetota bacterium | reverse complement strand
CGTCAGCCAGTCGCGGTACTCCGGCTGTGTGGCACCCCATCCGGACGGCGCCGGCGCGCCGAACCCGGGCGGCGTGTGGGTGACGAGGTCTTCGATTCCGCGCCGCCGGAGTTCGGCAATGAGGTCCGACCAGATCGCGGGCGTCTCCGGGTTGCCGTGCACGAACACTTTGGTCATGGCGTCACCGTAGCCACCACCGCCGGCACCACGGTGCTCAACGGGTCTGTGTGCGTGCGCCGAGCACCAGTGCGGCAGCCGCGGCGGCGACCGCGAACATGGTCACGCGGAAGTTCGTGAGGTCGGCGAGCGACCCGACGAGAGCGGCGCTCGACAGGAAACCGAGCCGTTGCCCGAACGTCATCGCACCCATCCCGCGGGCAGGCGGCACCCCCGGCAGCCGTGCCGCCAGTTCGTAGAGCTGGGGGAACAACACCGAGACACCGAGACCCCACAGTGCGTATGCCACGAACGCGAGAGCGGTCACGGGTGCCGTGGCGAGGATGACCGAACCGGCAACGCACATTGATGTGCCGATGGTGAACATCCTCCTGCCGCCGATTGCCATCGAGATGTGATCGCCGGAGAGGCGACCGACCAGCATCGCGGCCGCGAACGTCGATGTGCCTGCTCCCTTGAGCCGGCCTGCATGGAACACGTCGTGCAGGATGATCGAGCTCCAGTCGTTCGGCATGCCCTCGAGGAGCGCAAGACCGAAACCCATGGCACCGATCGCTACGGCGAACTTCAGGACCGGCCGGTCACCCGATGCAAGTGATTCCTCGGTGTGGGGCTCGGGCGGGTCATCGACGTCGAGAAGTCCGGGGACCGCCCCCATCACGACCGCCACCATGCAGCGAAGAGGTGTGTCCTCAGCGGGACATCCGCGGCTGATGCGAGCCATCCCGCCCCGCCGCCGGCCACCATGCCGAGGCTCCAAGTTCCGTGCAATCGCTGCATGATCGGACGCCCGATGCGTGTCTGGATCATCACACCCTGGGTGTTGAAAGCGACGTCGTTCTGGACGTCGTTGAACCCCATCGAAGTGAGCAGCAACATGAGCACGAACGCGTTCGGGACGAACGAGACGAGCGGGACGAGTGCGGCCATCACCAACGAGGCGGCCAGGACGACCGTCTTCGTGCGCACCCGCTCGACGACGCGCGCAACGAGCAGCGAGCCGATGAACCCGCCGAGGCCACCACCGAGGAGCGACAGCCCGAGACCCGAGTTGCTCACGCCCAGGTGGTCACGGACCTCGTTGATGCGCGGGATCCAGTTGCTGAACACGAACCCGTTCACGAAGAAGATGGCCCCGACCGACCACGTCGACCGCGTCAGTGACTTCTTGTTCCCCTGTGTGCGCACCGCACGAGAGTATTTCGCGACGGACACCACGGGGCGAATCCCCCGCTTGACCCTCAGGCCTTGTTCCGTGCCTTCAGGTACGCGGCACTGATCTCGCGGCTCTCCTTGTCGAACGTCGCGAACACGAGTGCGTCGGCATCGGCCGCGTTGCGCGCGGTCCCCGCCATCTCCTCGGTCACCGCGTTCACCTGCTGCTTCGTCGTCCGCAGCGCGTAGCCGGGCTTCGACGCGATCGAACGCGCGAGTCCGTCGACATGAGCCGCCAGTGCATCCTCGGCAACGATGGTGTTCAGGAAACCGAGCGCCCTCGCCTCTTCCGGATGGAACCGCCTGCACGTGAGGACGAGTTCCTTGGTGGCGGCCGGCCCGATCTCGCGGACCAGCCGCGGGATGCCGCCCCACGCGAGCGGGATGCCGAGATCGACCTCGGGGATCGAGAACACCGCGGTCTCCGCCGCCACACGCAGGTCGCAACTCGCGGCAAGGACGAGACCGCCACCGATGCAGTGACCCTGGATCGCGGCAATCGTGATCTGCGGCATCGCGGTGACGGCCTCGGCCATGACACGGCCGAGGTCAGCCGTCTCGCGCACGCCGAAGTTGGCCTCCGGGTTCGCAAAATCGTTCAGGTCGAAGCCTGCACTGAATGACCGCCCCTCCCCCGAGACGACGACCACCCGGACCTCGGTCTGCTCGCCGAACCAGCGGGCCGCGTCGACGAGGTCCCGCAGGGTCCGTCGCGACAGGGCGTTCAGGCTCTTCGGTCTCGCCAACGTGATGGCACCGAGCGTCCCGTCGCGCGACACTCTCAAAGTCTCGAAATCCGGCGTCATGTGCGGCCTCCCTCGGGCACACCCGATAGGAACGGGCGAGAATCGGTTGCCTAGTGTCTAGTCGTTGCACGGAGTGCAACCGGACCCAAGGGGGAAACATGGAACGCGAAGCATGGATCATTGATGCCGTCAGGTCGCCACGCGGAAAGGGCAAGGAGACCGGCGCCCTGCACAATGTGCACCCGCAGCGCATCCTCGCCCAGGTGCTGAACGCCCTGCGCGACCGCAACGGTCTCGACACCTCGCTTGTTGACGACGTGGTCATGGGATGCGGTGCCGGCAGCGGCGACCATTCGATGGACATCGCCCGCATGGCCGCACTCGACGCCGGCTGGTCGCTCGATGCACCCGGCGTCACCCTGAACCGCTTCTGTGGCTCGGGCCAGCAGGCCGTCAACTTCGCCGCGATGGGCGTGCTCTCGGGCATGCAGGACTGTGTCGTCGGCGGAGGCGTGGAATCCATGTCGCGCCCGTCCCCGATGCACGTCGACGGGTTCACCGCCAACAACGCCCACCTGCGCGACCAGTTCGACATGGTCCCCCAGGGAATCTCCGCCGACCTCATCGCAACGGTGGAGGGTTTCACCCGCGAGCAGTGCGACGCGCTGGCGGTCGAGTCACAGCGCCGCGCAGCAGAGGCAATCGCAGAGGGGCGCTTCGAGAAGTCACTCGTGCCGATCTTCCACGACGACGGCACCCTGGCACTGGCGAAGGACGAGCACCCGCGTGCCGGCACCACACTCGCCGACCTCGCCAAGTTGACGCCGAGCTTCGAGGGCATGGGCGGCTACAAGAAGGACCCGGACGGCCTCTCGATCGATGAGACGGCGCGGAAGGCGTACCCGCAGGTGTCCGCAATCAACCACGTGCACCATGGCGGCAACTCGTCCGGCGTCGTCGACGGCGCAGGTGCGGTGCTCGTCACCTCCCCCGAGTTCGCGAAGGCGCACGGCCTGAAGCCGCGCGCACGCATCATCATGACGGCGGTCGCGGGAACCGAGCCGGTGATCATGCTGACGGCTCCCGGACCGGCAGCAAAGCGTGTCGTTGAGAAGGCCGGCATGACGTTCAACGACATCGACCTGTTCGAGGTGAACGAGGCGTTCGCATCAGTGGTGCTCAAGTTCTTCAAGGACACCGGAGTCAGCCCGGACAAGGTGAACGTGAACGGTGGCGCAATGGCGCTCGGTCATCCGATCGGAGCCACGGGTTCCATGCTCATCGGCACGTTGCTCGACGAGCTCGAGCGCCGCGACCTGCAGACCGGTCTCGTCACCATGTGCACGGGCGGCGGCATGGGCACCGCCACCATCATCGAACGCGTCTGAGCAGACCGCCTAGTGGCGGTCCGTGAAGCCCACACCACGGACGCCTAGTGGCGGTCCGTGAAGCCGTAGCACGCCCGGAGGTTCTCGTCCGTCAGCGTCTGATCGGGCGGGCCCTGGGCGATCAGTCGGTGCGCGAGCAGCAGGACCGTGTCCGCGGGTTCTGCATCGACAAGGTCGTGTGTCGCCATCACCACGCAGTGCCCGGCGTCGCGTTCCTCCTGCACCATCCGTGCGACTGCCTTTCGGCCCTGGGCATCGAGCCCCGCCGTCGGTTCGTCGAGAAGGACCACATCGGCCTGCCGCGCGAGGATCTGCGCGAGGTGAACGCGCTGCTGCTGCCCGCCGGACAATGCGTGCAATGGCTTGTCACGGAACTGCGTGACTGACATTCGTGCCATGGCCGAATCAACCGCTTCCCTGTCGGCGGTTGACGTGCGGCCGAAGAGCCCCTGCGACGCGTAGCGGCCCATGGCCACCACGTCCCGCGCGCGCAGCGGCAACGTGGCGAGTGACTGCGGATGCTGCGGCAGGTACGCGACTCGCGCCGAATGGTGCCCCGGCCAGTCGCCGAGAACCTTCACCTCGCCCGCCATCGGTTCGAGCAGACCGGCGAGCGTGCGCAGCATGGTGCTCTTGCCCGAACCGTTCGTGCCCATCAGCACCACCAACCCGCCCGGCTCCACGTCCAACGTGATGCCGTCCACCACGACATGCCGGTCGAACCCGACCGCAAGGTCCTCGGTCTCGATGAAAGCCATCAGTGATCGTGCCCCACGTGAGCATGTCCGGAGTGCGAAGGGTGGGCGGAGACGAAACCGGATGTGCCGCCCCGCACGATCAGGGCAACGACGAAGAAGCACACCGCCGTCACCACCACCGTCGCACCCGCGGCAAGGTCTGCGTGGTAGCTCACCAGGAGTCCCACCCAGGTGCTGATCGACCCCACAACGGACGCAACGAGGATCATCGTGCCGAGCCTGCGGGTGATGAGCGCCGCAGTGGCAGCCGGTGCCACGAGCATCCCGAAGACCAACAGGGTGCCCACGGTCTGGAACGACGCCACGACGACCGCCCCGATGAGCATCATCATCACGGTGTTGTAACGATTGCTGCGGAAACCCGACGTGTCAGCGAGATCATTGTCGATGCTGAGCAAGAGGAACGGCCGGCGCAACGCCCATGTCATGACCCCGACGACGAACGCAGTGACGCCGATCCATGCGAGATGAACAGAATCCACCGAGAGGATCTCCCCGAACAGGATGTGGGTGATGTCCCCGGAGAACGACGCGGACCTGGACGTGATGATCACGCCGAGTGCCAGCATGCCGACGAAAAGGAGGCCGACTGCCGTGTCCGGCGAGAGACGTGTCCGCCTCTGCACCACGTTGACTCCGCCCATCATCACAAGCGCGCCGACAGCGGCGCCGGCGAAGGCGGGTGCGCCGACCAGCATCGCAATCGCGATGCCCGGCAGCACGCCGTGCGCCAGCGCGTCACCCACGAACGCCAGGCCACGAAGCACCATGAACGTGCCCACACACGCGCACAGGATGCTCACGAGCACCCCGGCGAGAAGCGCGTGCCGCATGAACTCGTTGTCCACGAAGGGTCCGAAGAGCTCGTTCACGCCAGGCCCGCCACGAGGGAGTTCACAATGTTCGTGACGTACGTGCGGTAATCCGTGGCACTGCCCATGGCGTGGACATTCACCGCGACGACCTTCGCGCCGGTCTGCCTCGCCACTTGTGCGAGCACCTTTGATTGCTCCGATGCGTCCGCCAGGAGAACCCTGAGACCGTGCCCACGGACTGCCGCCACGAAGTCCTCGATCATCGCCGCGGACGGTTCGGCATCGGGAACCAGCGAACCGGTGTGGAGCACCGCGGAACTCGGGCAGCCGAACCGTGCGGAGAACGGCCCCAGGAACACGTGCTCGGAGCCGAACGCACACGGGGAACCCGCACTGGTCGCCGGCGCCACGGCATCGATGGTCTTCTTGCCCTCGTCCACGGCCGCCTGGAAATCAGAGAGCGCCGTGGCGAACGATTCGTCGAGACTCACCCCGAACGAGAGCTCCAGTACCGGCACGAGCTTCGCCGCGACCGCCGCTGCCATCAACGGGTCGGTGAACCAGTGCGGGTCGTTGCCGGCGAGACCGGGGATCTCCCGCTCGACGTCGAACACCGTCACGTGGTCCGCGCGTGCCGTCGCAATCGCGTCCACCAGAGTCGGCTCGTAACCGAAACCGTTGGCCACGATCACCTTTGCATTTGCGATCTTTGCGATGTCTCCCGCGGACGGCTGGAACTCGTGCGGGTCCTTGCCGTCGGGAATGACGGACTCCACCCGCGCGGAATCCCCCACGATTGCCTGCACGATCGATGCGAGAACGGAGTTTGTGACCACGATGTCACTGGT
>JBEGJV010000120.1:0-5433 GCA_041184385.1 Actinomycetota bacterium | reverse complement strand
GGGCACCTATGACGCAGGCGAGTTCGCCGGCGGCACCGATGCCACCTTCATCAAGAACCTGCGCCTGAAGAAGAGCACGCTCAACGAGTACAAGTCGCCGACCGAGTACTACCCGTCCCTCTGGTTGAACCAGGGCAAGCCGGGTTCGCCGTTCGCGAACAAGAACGCTCGTCTGGCCGTCCTCTCCTGCCTCGACCGTGCGAACTTCGTGAAGGTCCGCACCAAGGGCGAGTCCACCGTGGCCAAGTCCCTGGTGGGCCCGAAGAACCCGATGTACAGCACCCGCGGCTTCCAGAAGTTCGACGTTGCTGCTGCAAAGGCATACGTTGCGGCGTACAAGACCGACACCGGCAAGGCGTCTCTTGACTTCAACATCCCGGCTGACGTTTCGTCCGCATCGCAGGCCAGCATCAAGTTCCTCATCGACCAGTGGAAGCAGTGCGACATCAACGCCACCATGGTCGTCGAAGAGGGCGCGATCATCATCGCGAAGGCCTTCAACGCGGCACCGAAGGTTGCCAACGGTGAGTACTACAACGCATACGACGCCATCTCGATCCTTCTCTACGAAGGCACCGACGTGACGTTCAACCTGCCGTTCACCGTGACCAACATGTTCCCGAGCACCGCAACGTGCGCAACGGGCTCCGGTACCACCGCTTCGACGGTGTCCATCGCCCCGTACCTGCGTTCGTCGCTCGGCACCGTGCTCAGCCTGAACCACCACTCCGACGCCTGCGTCGATGGTTACTTCTACGCTGGCGAGGCCGCACAGACCAAGGTTGGCGCTGCTGCCCAGTACGCAGCAGGCACCGCCTACCTGCAGTCGAACGGCTTCATGGGATCCATCGCCCACGGCTACTACACGATGTTCACGTCGAAGAAGCTCGCCGGCATCGGCAAGCTGCAGATCGAGAAGGGCAAGACCCAGCGCGTTGTCACGAACTGGGGCTTTGACTGGACCGGTATCTACAAGACGAAGTGATCGTCACTCACGTCGACTGACGTGAAACCTCGGAAGGGGCGGTGTCCAAGTTGGGCACCGCCCCTTTTGTTGTATTAGATTTGGGCAACTACCTAGGGGGGTCCAATGGAGATGCTGCGTCAATATCTTCGACGCCTGGTCGGCGCCTTCGCCGTCGTCGCCATCGCAACATTCCTGTTGTCGTTGTTGATGCGCTTGCTGCCCGGCGATCCGATTGCGGTCATGGTGCCGAACAGCACCGAGGATCTGCGCGAGATGATGCGCAAGGAAACCGGTCTCGACCGCGGCATCTTCGGTTACTACTGGCAGTGGTTCTCGAACATGTTCAGGGGCAACTTCGGCCAGTACTACCTGAACGGCGGCACCAGGGACCTCGGTGGTGTCATCGCGGACACTCTGCCTGTCACTCTCCTTCTCGTGGCGTACGCACAGATCGTCGCGTTGTTCTTTGCGATCCCGCTCGGTCTCCTGTCTGCCTACAAGGAAGGCAAGCGTTTCGACCGCATCACCAGCTCGGTGCTCTTCACCGCGGTCTCGTTCCCGGCCTTCGCTCTCGCGCTCATCTTCTCGCTGATCTTCTCGGTCATGCTCGGGTGGGTCGACCCCATCGGTTACGTGAGCCCCTTCGAGGACCTCGGACAGCACCTGAAGCTCATGATCCTGCCGGTGGCCAGCATGGCCATCGGGCTCACCTCCAGCTACACGCGACTCCTCCGCACGGACGTGATCGCAACGCTGAAGGAGGACTACGTGACGATGGCCGCCTCGAAGGGCATCTCCAACCGTCGCGTCCTCTGGATGCACGTGTTCCGCCCCTCCAGCACCACGTTGCTCACATCCGCAGCGTTGAACATGGGCGGACTGATCGGCGGCACGATCGTGATCGAGACGATCTTCGTGATCCCGGGCATCGGGTTCGAGATCTTCTACTCGATCGGAGCCCGACAGATCGTCGCCATGCAGACGCTCATCGCACTCATCTCCATCGGCTACGTGTTCTTCAACACGCTGGTCGATGTGGTCACACAAATCGTCGATCCAAGAACGAGGGAACGTCGTGTCTGAGACAACCGAACAACCACAGGAAATCACGGAGCCGGTGGTCGAGGCACCGGTGAAGCAAAAGCGCGAGCGCAAGCGTCCCGTCGGCTTCTACATTGCCGGCAGCTGGCTGGGGCTCATCGTGTTCCTCGGCCTCTTCGGGTTCCTGCTGCCGGTCCCCCGCTTCGACGAGTCCTTCTACGACTACCTCGGCGCAGCCCCCGGCACCCCTGGCCACCTGCTCGGCACCACACAGGACGGGTACGACATGCTCGCCGGACTCGTGAACGGTGCACGCATCTCGGTGTTCGTGTCGCTCGTGGCCGTCACCCTCGGCGGTTCGATCGGCAGTTTCCTCGGGATCACGTCTGCGTACTTCCGCGGCAAGTTCGACATCTTCATGACGATGCTGTTCAACATCATGCTGTCGATCCCCAACCTGGTGCTGTCGCTGGCATTGCTGTCGGTCCTCGCCTACTCGGACCAGGACCACCCGGCCACGCTCACCCGCCGGATCTCGGTGCTGATCCTGTCCCTGACGATCGTCATCATCCCCATCCTCGGGCGCATCGCGCGCGGCTCCACCCTGCAGTGGGGCAGCCGCGAGTTCGTCCTTGCCTCCAAATCCATGGGCACCAGGAACTTCACGATCATCCGCAAGCACATCCTGCCGAACGTCGCACCCGCGCTGCTCGCCATCGGGTTCCTCGCCATCGGCTCTGTCATCATCGTCGAGGGCTCGCTCGCACTGCTGGGCATCGGTGTGCCCGGTGGCGCCAGCTGGGGTTCCATGCTCGCGGCCGGTCGCGGCAACATCGAGTTCTCCCCCCACGAGGTGTACATGCCGGCACTCTGCATCGCATTCACCGTCATTTCGTGCAACTGGTTCGGCGATTACGTCCGAGTCAAGCTCGACAAGAGAGAGGCCAAGATATGAGCACCCTTCTCAAGCTCGAGGAACTCACCGTCTCCTTCAGCACGCCGCGTGGCGAGTTGCGGGCAGTGCGCGGAGTCACTCTCGAACTCAACGCTGGCGAGAGCCTCGGCGTCGTGGGTGAGTCGGGCTCCGGCAAGACCGTTCTCTCCCGCGCCACGATGGGACTCCTTCCCGGCACTGCCACGCGCACCGGGAAGATTCTCTACCAGGGCGAGGACCTCATGGAGAAGACCCCCGTCGAGGTGCGTGACCTCTGGGGAACCGGCATGGCCATGATCTTCCAGGACCCGATGACCGCCCTCAACCCCGTGCGCCGCATCGGTTCGCAGGTCACCGAGAGCCTCATCCACCGACTCGGAATGGGCAAGGCGGAAGCCCGTGAGAAGGCTCTGGAGTTGCTGAAGCGCGTCCGCATCCCCGATCCCGAGGCGATGCTGCGCAAGTTCCCGTACCAGCTGTCGGGCGGCATGCGCCAGCGCATCATGATTGCCATTGCGGTCTCCTGCAAGCCCGAACTGCTCTTCGCAGACGAGCCGACGACGGCACTCGACGTGACGGTGCAGGCACAGGTTCTCGATCTTCTCTCGGAACTGCGGACCGAGTTCAACATGGGGATGATCCTGGTCACGCACGACCTCGGCGTCGTTGCCGGCCACACCGACAAGATCGCCGTGATGTACGCGGGTCACCTGGTGGAGTACGCACCCACCAAGGAACTGTTCGCCAACATGAAGATGCCCTACACCGAGGCCCTCCTGAAGTCGATCCCCCGTCTCGAGACCCTGACGGGCACGCGCCTGCCGGTGATCGAGGGTCGACTCCCCGACCCCACCAAGGACGAGCCCGGGTGCTCGTTCGCCAACCGTTGTCCGTACGTCACCGACAAGTGCCGCAACGAGTCCCCGCCGTTGACCGACGGCGGCAACGGTCACTTCTATCGATGCTTCTTCCCGATCGGAGGCAAGTAGTGAACACTGTCATGCTTGACAAGGCCCCGTACGGCAAGAGATTCCTTGCATTTCTTGTTGACAACCTGATCCTCGGAGCAACCAACTTGCTGCCGCTTGGACTCGGTTTGTTATTGGCATCGTCGGATGCAATCAGGCCAGTCGGAATTGCACTGATGATCATCAGCCCCGTCACGACACTCGGATTTTTCGTCTGGAACTTTGTATTGCGCCAAGGCAAGACCGGTCAGTCAGTCGGCAAATCCATGTTCGCCATCAGGCTCGTCCGGTCGACAGATGGTCAGCCGCTTGGACCGGGTGTTGCGTTCGGCCGTTACATACTGGGCGTTGTCCTCGGTTTGATTCCGTTCTTCAATCTTGTCGATTACCTCTTCCCCTTGTTTGACAAGAAGGGTCAGCGGGTTGTGGACAAGATTCTGAAGACTCAGGTCACACCAATTGGGTCATTTTTGACCGTCACCCCGTCAAGCAAGGCCCACATGCGGCCGGAAGGCGATCGCATCCTGGTGGTCAATGACCTCACTGTCGAGTTCAACCTGGGCAAGGACAAGGTCGTGAAGGCGGTGTCGGGTGTCAGTTTCGACCTCGTGCGCGGCGAGACTCTCGCCATCGTCGGCGAGTCAGGCTGCGGGAAGTCCACCCTCGGCAAGGCCATTCTGCAACTGCCCAAGCCCACCAGCGGTTCCGTTGAATTCCTCTCGAAGGATCTCACGAAACTGACGGGCGATGAACTGCGTGACATGCGCCCGGCGATGCAGATGATCTTCCAGGATCCCATCAGCTCGCTCGACCCGCGCCTGCCGGTCAGCGAGGTGCTCGCCGAACCACTGCGGGTGTGGAACAAGGGCAACCAGGTGGAGATCGACGCGAAGATCGACGAGCTCCTGAACGCCGTGAACCTTGACCCGGCCGTCGTGCGCGACCGTCGTTCGTACGAGTTCTCGGGCGGCCAGTGCCAGCGCATCAGCATCGCCCGTTCGCTCGCTCTTGACCCGACCTTGATCATCTGTGACGAGCCTGTGTCGGCACTCGACGTGTCGGTGCAGGCACAGATCCTGAACCTGCTCCAGGACATGAAGGACCGTTACGGGGACCGTTACGGCCTGACCCTGATCTTCATCTCCCATGACCTCGCGGTGGTCAAGACCATCAGCACCCGCGTCATGGTGATGTACCTGGGCAAGGTGTGTGAAGTGGCAAGCCCGGATGAGTTGTACAAGAACACGAAGCACCATTACACCAAGGCGCTCGTGGGATCGGTCCCGATCCCCGACCCCACGGTCAAGCGTTCGGGCAACCTCATCATGGGCGAGCCTCCGTCACCGATGAACCCGCCATCGGGTTGCCGTTTCCGCACACGCTGCCCCATGGCCAGTGAACAGTGCGCGAACGAGGAACCCCGCCTGCGCGAGGTGGCCCCCGGCCACTTCGTGGCGTGCCACCACCCGGCATAGTTCCAGACACCGACACGAAGTCCTGAGGGGGCTACGGTGGCGAAATGC
>JBEGJV010000119.1:0-5249 GCA_041184385.1 Actinomycetota bacterium | reverse complement strand
TTCCCGCACATCATGAAGGCACCGGCCATGCGAAAGCTGACGCTCTTCTTCACCGTCCTCTACTTCGGCAGCTTCATCTGGCTGTCGGTCCGGTACCCGCACGGCCCGCAGTGGGCGCGCACGATGCTGGTGGTCACACCGGCGTACCTCGGCCTGCTCGTCGTCTGGCGCACGTGGTTCCCCCACAGGAAGATCCTGGGGAAGTCCGTCACCGGGAAGTGATCAGTTCACCTGCCGGGTGAACCCCTCCCAGTACGGCGCGCGCAACTTGAACTTCTGCAGCTTGCCGGTGGCGGTGCGTGCGAGCTCGTCGCGGAACTCGACACGCTTCGGGCACTTGTAGCCCGCCAGCTTCGTCTTCACGTACGCGATGAGTTCGTCCTCCGTCAGGGACGATCCCGGAGTCTTCACCACCAGTGCCATGACGAGCTCGCCCCACTTCTCGTCGGGGATCCCGATCACCGCGACCTCGGCGACATCCGGGTGCGAGAAGACGGCGTCCTCCACCTCGATCGACGACACGTTCTCGCCACCCGAGATGATGACGTCCTTCTTGCGGTCCGCGATGGTGAGGTACGACGCATCGCTCACATGGCCGCCGTCGCCCGTGTGGAACCACCCGTCAACGATGGCCTTTGAGGTCTCCTCGGGCTGGTCCCAGTAGCCCTCCATCACCGTGTTGCCGCGAGCCAGTACCTCGCCGTGCTCGTCGGTGCGGATCTCCACCCCGAGTGCGGGGGCGCCTGCCGCACCCAGTTTCGCTGCCCTTTCCGCTGCGGGGAGATCGACCCACTCCTTGCGCGTGCGGTTCATCGTCAGCAACGGGGAGGTCTCCGTGAGACCGTAGATCTGCACGAACTCCCATCCGAGTTCGGTCTCGATGCGCTCGATCGTCTTCGTGGGCGGTGGTGCGCCCGCCACGACCATGCGCACGCGGTCGCGGCACGTGTCCACGCCCGGGGCCGCATCGAGGATCATGTTGGCGACCGCGGGCGCACCGCACAGCAGGGTCACGCCGTGGGCGGAGATTCGCCTCAGGATCTCCGGCCCGTCCACCTTGCGCAGGATGACATGGGTGCCGCCCATCGCCGTGACTGCGTACACCATGCCCCACCCGTTCACGTGGAACTGAGGGAGCGTGTGCAGGTAGGTGTCGCGGTCGTTCACGCCGATCTGCCACCCGAACACCGCAGAGTTCACCCAGAGACTGCGGTGGGTCAACTGGACGCCCTTCGGCCGTGCCGTGGTGCCGCTCGTGTAGTTGATGGTGGCGGTGGCGTCCTCGTCGGGCACCCAGGGCTGCGGCTCGACGCCGTGGCGGTAGAGAACGGCGTCGGACTCGGCCCCGATCACGAAGCGGTGCTTCACGGGCACGTCGGCAAGGGCCTCGTCCAGTTCCGGGTCGACAATCAGCACCTCGGCACCGCAGTGGCCCACGATGTACCTGACCTCTTCCGCCACCAGCCGGAAGTTGATCGGGACGAGGACACGCCCGTACCCGCTCACCCCGAAGAATGACGTCAACAGCCGCGCGGAGTTCTGGCTCACCACCGCCACCCGCGCGCCGTGCGGCACCCCCAGTGCGTCGAGACCCGCCGCCTGCGCCCTGGCCTTCTCCGCCATCTCCCTGTACGTCATGGACCCCCATGACGCTGCGGGCTGGTCGGGCTCGTCGATCACGGCGATGCGGTCGCCGTAGACCAGTTCGGCGCGGCGCAGATGGTCAAGGATCGTCAGTGCAACCTTCATGCCCGCCACCCTAAACGGTGCTGCCGTGCGTGGTGAACACGAGCCAGGGGAACGAAAAGGGGCGGTGGTCCGAAGACCACCGCCCCTTCGCGGATCTGTGTCAGGTCAGGCTCAGCCCTTCCAGACACCCGTCCACTCGAAGCCCTTGATGTCGGCAGTCGGTGCGTACGTCTTGCCGTCAGGGTTCTTGAACTTGCCGACGCCACCGAGCTTCGACTTGTTGTTGAGGAAGGTGTAGGCACCGGTGTGCACCGTCGGGATGGCGACGCCCTGCGACTGGATGTACGCAGTTGCCTCGGCCCATGCCTTCTTCTTCAGCGCGGGGTCCGTCTGCGCCTGTGCGGCGTAGATCAGGTTGTCCACGGTGGTGTCGCTGTGGTTGCCGATGGCGATGACCGTGTTGTAGCCCTTGCCGAGCGCGGTGTTCGCGATCGGGCTCTTCGACGTGGTCGGGAATGCCTTCGACACGAAGAACGGGATCACGTAGCCAGAACCCGGGCCCTCGGCCGGGGTGCCCTCGGCGAAGTCGTAGATGTTGCCGCCACCGCGGTAGATGCCCGCGATGAGAACAGCCGACTCAGCCTGGTAGATGGCGTTGAACTGGATGCCAGCCTTCTCCATCATGCCCTGGACGAACTTCACGTTGTTCAGCGACACCGAGCTGGTGTCGGCGTACAGCGTGATCTTGAACGGGGCTGCGGAACCGAGGTCGGCGTTGCACTTCGTGACGTAGTCCTTGGCCTTGGTCAGGTTGTAGGACGGCGCACCCGAACGCGAGAACATGGTGTGACCGGTTCCCACAATCGAGCCTGAGTACTGGCCGAGGCCCTTCAGACGGACCTGGTTGTAGAGCTTCCAGTCCACCGCGAATGCGGCAGCAAGGCGGCAGTTCAGGTACTTGAACGGCGAGCCGGCCTTGTTCTGGTTCGGCATCCACTGACCCCAGGAGCTGATGTTGCCCTTGTAGGTGGTCACCTGGCTCTTGCGGTTCGACAGGTCCTTGATGAACGTGGACTCACCGGAGGTGAAGTACGCGGCATCAACGGTGCCCTTGCGGACGGCTGCGGCACGCTGCGACGCTTCCTTCACCACGATGGCGGTGACGCCGTCGAGGTACGGGAGCTGCACGCCTGCTGCGTCCTTGCGCCAGTAGAGCTCGTTGCGGGCCATGACGATTTCCGACGGGTTGAAGCTGACCAGCTTGAACGGGCCGGTGCCGATGCCCCAGTTGGCGCACGACTTGTCACCGGTGGTGTTCGCGGTGCCGGCAGCGGTCAGGATCTGGCCGGGAGCGCGCATGACGTAGCGACCTGCGCGGTACATGAGCGCGATGAAGTCGCTGTCCGGACGGTCGAGAGTGATCTTGACCGTGGTCGAGTCGACTGCGTCGATCGAGACGATGTTCGCGTTGACACCGACGCCGGTCGAACCGTACGCGATGTTGCTGAAGGTGTAGTTGCCCACCTTGCCGCTGTAGACGGCGCCGCGACCGAGCTCGATGTTCAGCTTCACGACGTCGGCGTTGAAATCCTCACCATTCGAGAACTTGATGCCGGAGCGGAGCTTGAAGGTCCACACCTGGTTGGCCGCGTCAGGCGTCCACGACTCCGCGAGCTGCGGGACGAAGTTGCCCTTCGAGTCACGGTCGACGAGGCTCTCGTAGACCATGCGGGTCACACCGAGTGGACCACCCGACAGAGCGTTGGAGAAACACCAGCCCGACACGGTTGCGTCGATGGCATAGGTGATCGTCCCACCCTTCTTGGCTGCTGCAGACGGCTTCGTCGCAGCGTTCGACGTGGTGGCCACCATCGAGACGGCCGTTGCCGCCACGATGCCAGCAAGCCACTTCGTAGCCCTTGCTTTCATTGAATTACCCCCCAATAGGTATGCCACGTGGAAACGGTGACTGCAGTCACACTAGGCGACAAGGGGCCTCTTGTCACCAACCGACAGGAAACTTTTTGTGCAATTTCCCAATGCCACAAAGGGTTTTCTTGCAGTCTGCAACAACGGGGCCCGTCCCGCGGGGACCTGTCGGGCGGTCTGGGGGCGCTCTCCGACCGAGGCGGCATCCCCTCTTAGCATTGCCCGATGGCAGTGCATCCGTGGTGGAAGAACGCAGTCGTGTACCAGGTCTACCCCCGGTCCTTCATGGACTCGAACGGTGACGGCATCGGGGACATCAACGG
This sequence comes from Actinomycetota bacterium, assembly GCA_041184385.1. Classification (GTDB taxonomy): domain Bacteria; phylum Actinomycetota; class Acidimicrobiia; order Acidimicrobiales; family Ilumatobacteraceae; genus UBA2093. Next base: position 1,308 of record JBEGJV010000119.1, on the reverse strand, counting down.
GATCATCTCGCGCATCGACCACATCGCCGGCCTCGGCGTGGACACCGTCTGGCTCAGCCCCCACTTCGACAGCCCGAACGCGGACAACGGCTACGACGTGCGCGACTACCGGCGGGTCATGGCCGAATTCGGCACCATGGAGGACTTCGACAGACTCCTCGCGGCGCTGAAAGAGCGCGGGATCCGGCTCGTCATCGACCTCGTCGTGAACCACAGCAGCGACGAGCACGCATGGTTCGTGGAGAGCAGGTCCTCCCTCGACAACCCGAAACGCGACTGGTACGTCTGGCGCGACGGCAAGAACGGCGGTCCCCCGAACAACTACCGGTCCTTCTTCGGCGGCTCGGCATGGGAACACGACGCGACCACTGACCAGTGGTACCTGCACTACTTCGCCGTGAAGCAACCGGACCTGAACTGGGAGGTCGACAAAGTCCGCAGGGAGGTCCACGACCTGATGCGTTTCTGGCTCGACAAGGGCGTTGCGGGGTTCCGCATGGACGTGATCCCCTTCATCTCGAAGCAACCCGGTCTTCCCGACCTGACGCCCGAACAACTCCGCAACCAGGGCCGTGTGTGGGCCACGGGGCCGAGGGTGCACGAGTTCCTGCAGGAGATGAACCGCGAGGTGCTCGCTCCGTACGATGCCGTCGCCATCGGCGAGGCCGCCGGCGTGACGATCGAGGACACACCGCTCTTCGTCGACTCGCGCCGCCGCGAACTGTCCATGATCTTCCAGTTCGACCTCGTGCGGATCGACAGGCACGGCTGGAAGTCCCGACCGTGGAGGCTGCGGCAGTTCAAGGAGATGAACGCGCGGCTCGACACGGCGTGCGGCGAGCATGGCTGGGGCACCAGCTTCCTCAGCAACCACGACAGCCCGCGCATCGTCTCGATGTTCGGCAACGACTCGCCGGAGTGGCGCACGCTCTCGGCACAGACAATCGCCACCTACATACTCACGCAACGTGCAACGCCGTTCGTCTACCAGGGTGACGAGATCGGAATGACCAACTTCCCCTTCGCCTCGATCAATCAGTTTATGGTCCAACAGAACTCAGCTCTCGACCAATCCGTCTCAAACTGGTACATACCTTCATTATGGCACAATCTCTATAAATCAGAGATTCGCATTACTCTGTACGCCAACTTACTTGAATATGTGTGCGGAGGGTAATGATACTTACTATGGTTGTTCTTCCTGTAGTAATGACTCCTCCTATGATTTACCTATAAATTTATGGCAACATTATATAGTCACATTTGACGGCGCTTCAACTAAAGTTTTCGTAGATGGTGTCTTAAGAT
>JBEGJV010000118.1:0-5394 GCA_041184385.1 Actinomycetota bacterium | reverse complement strand
GACTGCGGCGCCGTTAGCACCATCGGCCCACACGCCCCCCAGGTTCTCGGGTGACCACTCGCCCATGCGCGGGAGGTCGGTCACCATGGCCCACACCTTGTCAGCGGGAGCGTTGATGTCGATGGAGACGGAAACGGGCGGCTTTGTGCTCATCCCGCAAGTCTCACACAGCCCGCAAGGCCATCCGACCCGAAGTGCCGAATCAGTACCTTCGGCGGCGACGGGTGAATATCGGCCGGCCTCCGAGGAGGGCGAGCAGAATCGCCACGCTGAAGGCGAACACAACGGCGCGGGTGTTGCTGGTGCGCTCCAGAACCTCGAAGCCCATCGACACGGACACCATCTCCCCGCCCGGGCCGACACCGTTCACCTGCAGCGTGTGGCCGCCGTGTTTGGCGTCATTCGGGACCTGTGCACTCGTCCCCACCCCACCTTTTGCCGTCGCCACACCGCGAGCAAGCTCAACAGGCTGGGAGAACATGAAGACGGTGTACGTCGTGCCGGGGGCGAGGCCATTGAGCGAGATGTCGACTGTGTCCTCGCGGTACATGCGCAACACACCGTCCGATGCAACGGCAACCGAGTCAGCGCCGGGGTTTGTGCGGCCGATGGTCAGCTTCACGTCGTTCGGAAGCGAAAGGACAATGGCCTCCTTCAACTTCTGCACCGTCACCTTGACGGACTGACCGCGAACGAATGCGGTCGTCTCCCCTGCGTCGAGATCCGGCGGGAGACCGTCCGTTCCGGCTTGCGGCACGGACGGATCAGCGGGAATCGTCGTTGTTGTGGTGGTGGTTGTGGTCGTCGTCGTGGTGGCGGCAGGGGCGTTCCCGCCCTTCACCCGCGGGACCGTGGTTGTTGTCGTGGTGGGGACGATTGCCGCGACTGTCGTTTCCGGCGCGGCCGGAGCCGAAACCACCGGCGCCGGTGCGGTCGCGGTGGGTGACGCAGCAGCGGCGGCAACCACGGACACCGACTGCGACGTGGCAGCCGCTGTGTATGCGTCGTTGCCGGCCTGGCTGGCCGAGATCACGCACGTACCCGCCGAATTGAACGTCACCACGCCCGCTGCGACCGAGCAGACGGTCAGCGATTGGTTCGCAATCGAAATCGTTGCGGCAAGGAATGCGGTGCTGTCCACCGACACCGTGTACGAGCTGCCGACGGTTGCCGATGACGGCGGTGTGGAACGGAATGAGATTGTCTGGGTGATCTTGTCCACCGTCACGGACTGCGTGTCGCTGACGGGGAGGTAATTGGAGTCGCCCGCACGAGTGGCCTGCACCGTGCAGGTCACCCCTCCACGGCTCGACGTGAGGGACGAGCCCGTGAGCGTGCACGTCCCCGACTGCAGCGTCCAGGTGACAGAACCCGAGGACTGACCTCTCGTCGAGGTCAGCGACAACGTGGATCCCGTGGTGAATGAAGACGGACTCGAGATCGAGAACCCCGTCTGAGCGGCCTTGTCGACGGTCACCGTGGTGCTCGACGATTGGCGGACGAGGAAGTTGGTGTCCTGGGCCTTCGTCGCGCGGACCTGGCACACGGAACCCGCATCACCCGGGGTCAGGACCGATCCCGCGATGGTGCACGATCTCCCGGACGACGGAACAACAGCCCACGTGACCGCACCGGTGCCCGAACCACCCGACGTGGTCAACGACAGCGTCTCGCCGTACGTGACTGATGTCGAGGTGACAGTGAGCGCCATCTGTGCGGCGCGGGCGATGGTGACCGTCGTCCCCGAGGACTGAGCCGAGAAATAGTTTCCGTCCTGGGCCTTCGAGACGCGAACCTGGCACGCGGAACCCGCGTCACCCGGGGTGAGGACGGTGTTGTCAATGGTGCAGGTGCCGAGAGTGACTTCCCAAGTCACCGCCCCGTCGCCTGAACCACCCGTCGAGGTCAACGACAGTGTCTGGCCGTAGGTGGCCGATGTGGAGGTGACGGTGAGCGCCGTCTGCTGTGCGCGCGACACGGTGATCGAGAAGGTCGACGAAGTGACGGCGAGATAGTTGCCGTTCCCGGCCATGGTGACCGCAACGGCGCACGTCCCGGTTCCTGCCGTAATCGACACGACACCGGAGTCGCTCACCGTGCACGCGGTAGAAGCACCGTTCGACCACGACATCGCCCCGCCCGTCGAGCCACCGGAAGCAGACAACGAGACCGCGGCCCCGAACGCGGCACTCGCCGACCCGGACAGGGAGAGGGTCGCCTGATTCGCCTTCGTTGCGGTGATGTCGGATGTTGCCGCAGTGGAGTCGTACGTGGCGTCGCCGGCCTTCGTCACGGCAATGCTGCACGTACCTGTGCCTGCGAGCATGGTGACGACACCCGAGCTCGCATTGACCGAGCACACACCTGCCGTGGTGCTGGCGAACACCACGGCGCCCGTCCCGTTGCCCCCGGTGGTCCCGAGCGTGACGGTGCCGCCGAAGGCGAGCGTCGCCGGCGCCCCGGTCACGGCAAAGCCGGTCTGCTGCACGAGCCACTGGGCATACAACGTGAAATCAGCCGTGCGGCCGTGCGCGTACGGGAACGAGAGCGCGCTGCCGCCACTGGCGGCGGCGTACCAACCCTTGAACGTGTAGCCCGCCTGCGTCGGGCTGCCCGGTGATGACGCAATGGACCCGCCTGTCACGGTGGAGCCCGCCGGGACCGCACTTCCCCCCTGGCTGTTGTACGTGACCGCGAGAGTGTTGGCCGTCCACTGGGCGTACAGCGTGAACCCCGACGTGTTGCCCGGGGAATACGAAGCGCCGGCATTGCCCACCTTCGTGCCACCCGATGATGCGTCGAACCACCCGTTGAACGTGTAACCAGCGCGAGTCGGTGCGGACGGCAGGGTGAGCGACGTTGCCGTCACCCACGAGGCTGACGAAACAGCTGATCCGCCCTGCGCGTCATACGTGACTGTGTTCGTGTTCGCCGTCCATTTTGCGTACAGGGTGGAGTCGCCCGTCAGCGTGAATGTCCCCGACTGGGCGATCCTGAACAGGTTGCCCGCCGGGACCTGCACGTAACCGGCCCCGACGTTCCACCAGAAGTACGTGTTGGCGCCTCCGCCGTTCTCGTAGAACCAGTAGGTGAACGGGTAGTACACGCCGGCCTGCAGTGTCATCTGGGATGACTGGCAGTTGCCGGAGCCCTTGTCTCTCCAGCAGTTTGTGATCATGTCGGTGCCGTCAACCGTGAGGTACTGGCCGTCATCACCACCCACTTGGTACGAAGCATTCACCGTGGTCGGCGACATGATGAACCCGGTGTACTTCACCTCGACATAATCCGACCGGCCGGAGTTGAGGACGTTGCCACTGCCCCAGTTCGCGAAAATCGTTGTGTCGGTCCCGCTGCTCAACACTGACGCGTTGCACGGACGGGCCGGCGCTGCCCCGGAACCACATGCGTACGTGGCGTAGTCGAGACCAGATGAGTACAGGCCGTAATTGGTCCCCGAGCCGTTGGCGGCCGTGTTCCAGCCCGCAAAGGTGTACCCCGCGCGGGTGAGCGACCCGGTGTTGCTCTGCACCGTGACGGTGGTGTTGTAGTTCTGCACCTGGGGCGACGGGACTGTGCCACCCGTGTTGCCGTTGCCGTCGTAGGTCACCGTGTAGGAACCAACCGTCCACTGTGCGTACAGCGTGAACGACCCGGTGTTCGCCGGTGAATACGAATCGCCACCACCGCCGGCCCTGGTGCCCCCGGAGGAAGCGGAGTACCAACCGTTGAAGGTGTACCCCGTCCGTGTGGGCGTCGCAGGGAGTGTGAGGGAGGTGCCGGTCACCCAACTGGACGAAGAAGCCGCACTTCCGCCCTGGGAGTCGTAGGTGACGGTGTTGGTGGTGCCGGTCCATTGCGCGTACACGGTGAAGTCGGACGTCATGCCGTGGGTCCAGGGGAAGGAAATCGGGCTTCCACCACTCGCGGCAGCAAACCACCCGTTGAACGTGTAGCCGGTGCGCGTGGGGGTGCCCGGCGATGCGGCTATCGAGCCCTCAGTGACCGTTGACCCGGAAGACACGGCGCTGCCGCCCTGGGAGTCATAAGTGACGGTGAGCGGACTGGGCGTCCACTGCGCGTACAGGGTGAAACTCGAATTGTTCGGCGGCGAGTACGAGGTGCCACCGGGCAGGAGGTCACCGATGTAGATCTTCATTTTCCACGTGTTGCGGTCAAAGTTTGTGCTCTGCGCGAACGTCCAGTCGGTGTTCCCCGACGCAGATCCGCCACCGATGTAGTTGCCGAATCCGAGATCGGGGAAGGAGTCGTACTGGCGGTTCCACGCAAACACCGTCTGGCTGTCGGTGAGGTTGTGCACCTGGAATGACCCGTACTGACCACTGTTGGTCGGCCAGTCGTCACTGTCGTACACCGATCCGTTGCCTGCCGGGGTAATCCCCGTGACCCACGTGGCGTAGTCCCAGGGCCAGAACTCCACGCGTCCCGACTTGCCCGTTCCATTCGTGACCGCTGATGCGACGCCGGAGACACTGGGCCAGTTGGAGTCGATCGACAGGTTGGAGACGTTCTGCTTGACGACACGGGTGTCGCTGAGGTCCGGGATCGCAAGAGAGGCAATCGAAGCCCCGGACCACTTGTCGAAAGAGACGTCTGCATACCGCAACGTGCCGCTGTAGTTGACCTCCATGCGGTATCGCACCCTGTTGAAGGTGGTCCCGTTGTTCGTCAATGTTGCGGCAACGTCAGAGCCGCCCTTGCCGTAGCCGGTCGAGTACACGATCGCGCCGCCGGACCTCGTGGGAGTGGTTGTCTGGTACACGAGAGTCGAGCCCGCAGAAGTAGTGCTCCAACCGTTGAACGTGTACCCGGCACGAGTTGGCGTGGGCAGGGTGAGCGATGTCCCGACAGACCAGGACGACGACGGCAGTGCATCTCCCCCCTGCGCGTCATACGTGACGGTGTAGTTGCCTGCAGGTGCGGCGTTCGTGGGGCGGAAGTTCCCGTTGCCGTCAGGGAAGACGATTTCGAAGCCGAGGATGAGCGAGAGGACAACAATGACCCGTGCTGCGTTCTGCATCACCGCACCCACGGACCTCAGTCGGGTCTGCACATCGCGAAAGATTGAGGTCTCCACCTGATGGGAAGTGTATGGAACCCCGCGCCGAATACTTCGGAGTTGGTGCATTCATGAATCTCCGATGCTCCATTTGGACTAATCAGCAGGGCCAATTGGGTTTTCGCTCGGCGCGCAGGTCGGTGATCGCGCGGGGCCGAGCCGACCATGCCGGGCGCGGCTGCCCCGCCCTCCCCACCGATATGCGAGAGCCGGCCGTTGGATTCTATGACTTGCAATTTGCAAGTCATAGTCATTACGGTGACCACATGGGGTGATGACATCCCGAGGAGAGCAGAGGTCCAGCCATGAACTTT
>JBEGJV010000117.1:0-10173 GCA_041184385.1 Actinomycetota bacterium | reverse complement strand
GTATCCGCCGCCGCCGCCACCCCAACCACAGTCGCCGGAGGTGTAACCCTTGCCGCCGCCGTCACCGTTGGAACCGCCTGCACCAGAGGAGGACACGCCGCTCGTGGTCGTGCTTGCGTTCTTGCCCGTCTCGTTGATGGCTCCGCCACCGCCGCCTCCGGCCATCGCGAGAATCGTCGCGGGAGATCCCGACGTGGCGAAGACACCAGAAGCTCCACCGCCTGCTCCACCGCCTCCGCCGCCGTTCGTGCCGGTCGTACCGGCCTGGCCGACGTACACCTTGAGTGTTTGACCGGACACCAGGTTCCACTCACTCGTGACGGTGGCACCGAAGCCGCCTGTGTACGCACCTTTCAGGGCACCTTGCGCTCCGGTGGCGGCGATTCGGTACCGACCCGTCGCCGGAACCGTCCACGTGTAGTAACCCGACGCCACCGACGGAGCGGTTCCGAGCGTCCCGGTCGAGTTGTTGTTGGCACCTCCAGTGGCGCCTGTGCCCGTGTTACCGAAGGTCCTCGAGAGGAATCCCGCGGCCGATGCCCCGGAAAATACGACCGGCATCAGCGGGACTGACATGAATGTGACGGCGAGAAGAAGCACGAGGCGGCGGCGTGCGTAGGGGGCCCTGCCTTCGTAGGCACGCAAAAGGATCCGGTTCTCCGCCACCTACAAATTTTATAACGGGAATTGTCATCAGCCCCCGCGAATACGACAAAATTTCATCCGGTGAGGGTGTGAAGTCGGTCAAACCCGACGATCCGTCCGATTCCCACCCCGAGGGCTTCTCGGTACCAGTGCTGGTCCAGCCACGAATGGTGAGCGCCCGCACGGGCAGGCCGGACCTTCAGCCCCAGTTCGCGCAGCGAGTGCACCGAACGGGCGAGGTGCCAGTCCGTCGTCACCAGAATCGCCGATTCCACCCCGTTGTCGCGCAGCACGGGCGCGAGGTTCGACAGCGATTCCCACGTGGATCGCCCGGTTTCCTCGAGGAGAATCCGCGCCTCGGGAACTCCGCGCTTCACCAGCCACGCTGCCGATGTCCCCGCTTCGGTGAAGCGGTCTCCGGACTTCTTGCCGCCGGTGACAGCAATCCATTGAGCGTGGCCTCTGTTCCACAGTTCCAACGCCCGCTCGAGTCGTTCCTGCAGCAGTGCGGACGGTCGTCCGTCGTACTGCGCCGCACCCATCACGACGATGGCATCGACCTGTGCGTCGACAGGCGGCTCGGATGACCCGAGACGGACAACCTGCACGAACACGATGCAGAAGTACGCCGCCATGACAACGACAACGGCTGTCGCGATGACGCCGACCGACCGCACGAACGGCAGTCGCTTCATCGGGTCACCCGACTTTCGCGAGCGCAGCGTCGAGTCGTCGTATCGACTCGTCGCGACCAAGGATCTCGATGCTCTCGAACAACGGCGGGCCGACCGTGCGACCGGTGATCGCCACGCGCACGGGTGCCTGGGTCTTCCCCAGTTTCAGCCCGCGCGACTCCGTGAAACCGTCGAGCACGGACTTGATGGACTCGTGGTCCCATTCTGCGGTGCGAAGACCGTCCGCCATTGCGCCGAGCACATCCGCCGCGAAATCTGCCGTCATCGTCTTCGCCCATGCGTCCGCATCGACCGGCGGGTCGGCCAGGAAGAAGAAGTCCACCATGCCGGGGATGTCCGACAGAGCTCCGATGCGCGTCTGGATGAGCGGCGCCACTTGCGCGAACACCGCGTCGTCGAACCGCTCGGCCGGCCAGGGCATCTCGCCGCGCACGAACGGCTGGGCCGCCGCGATGAACTCGGCTGGCGACAGCATGCGCACGTAGTCGCCGTTGAAAGCAACCAGCTTCTTCACGTCGAAGAAGGCCGGCGAATGGTTCACGTCCTCGAGACGGAACTCCTCCACGATGCGCGACCACGGGACGATCTCGGTGTCGCCTGACGGGGCCCAGCCGAGCGTCATCAGGTAGTTGGTCATGGCGGCGGCGAGGATCCCCTCGTCGCGGTACTGCTCCAGCGCCACCTTGTCACGGCGCTTCGACAGCTTCTTGCGCTGTTCGTTCACCAGCACCGGGACGTGCGCCCAGACGGGCGGTGTGCGGCCGAGTGCATCCCACAGCATCTGCTGCTTCGGCGTGTTCGGCAGGTGCTCCTCGGCGCGCACCACGTTGGTGACGCGCATCTCGATGTCGTCCACCACGTTGGCCAGCAGGAACATGGGCGAACCGTTCCCGCGCAACAGCACGAAATCCTCGATGGTGTCGTTCTGGAACTCGACGTCACCGCGCACGAGGTCCCGCACCACGGTGACACCCTGGGGGACACGGAACCGCAGCACGCGACCGGGACCGGGCTCGAGGCCGCGGTCACGCGAGTAGCCGTCGTAGCCCTGCTTGCCGTTCTCCTTGGCACGGGCCTGGATCTGTTCGGCGGTCAGGTCGCACCAGTAGGCGTTGCCCTGCTCCCACAGCCGCATCGCCGCGGCCTTGTGGAGTTCCGCGTTCGCGGACTGGAAGTACGGGCCCTCGAACTGTGGCGAGTCGGAATTGATGCCGAGCCATGCGAGAGCGTCGATGATGCCCTGCGTCCATTCCGGGCTGTTGCGCGATTCGTCGGTGTCCTCGATGCGCAGGACGAAAGTGCCGCCGGTGCGCTGGGCGAGTGCCCAGTTGTAGAGAGCGGTCCGCGCGCCACCGACATGGAAGAAGCCTGTCGGGGACGGCGCGAATCGGAAACGGGGGGCACCACTCATGATGGTTTCAGGATAGTAGGGATGCCTCATTCACCTCTTCGGGCTACGGTGAACTGCATGAGCATGTTCTCGGTTCCCATGCAGAACGAAGACCACCGCGCCGTTTCCGGCGGCCTCGCACGCGCAGCGGTGTTCGGCATCAGCGACGGTCTCGTGTCGAACGTGTCGCTCGTCCTCGGTTTCGCCGGCGGCGGCGTCGCAGCATCCGTCGTTCGTCTCGGTGGTCTCGCCGGCGCGGTCGCGGGTGCGTTCAGCATGGCCGCAGGCGAGTGGATCTCCGTGTCCGCGCAGAACGAGCTCGTGCACCGCGAACTCGAGATCGAGCGACGCGAACTCTCGAAGAATCCCGAGAAGGAGACCCTGGAACTCGCCGCGTTCTACGAATCGCACGGCATGACCCGCGACCAGGCGATCGCCGGCGCGACGGAGGTCATGCAGGACCCGGAGCGCGCGCTCATCGTGCACGCGAAGGAGGAGTTCGGCATCGACCCCACGGAGATGCCCTCGGCAATCGGTGCCGCCGGTCTGTCGTTCGTGATGTTCGTGATCGGCGCCCTGCTCCCCGTGGTCCCGTGGTTCTTCGCGTCCGGCAACGGAGCGTCCATCACGTCGATCTCCATCGGAGTCATCTCGGCCGCGGGTGTGGGTGCCGCGCTCGGCATGTCCACCGAACGTTCAGTCGCAAAGTCGTCGATTCGCCAGGTGTTCATCCTGTTGCTGGCAACGGGTGCCACGTACCTGGTGGGCACGCTTCTCGGCACCCAGATCAGCTGACATGGCAGAAGGATTCACCTCCACCGACCAGGTCAACGTCCTCGGCGAACCGTTGCAGACCTGCTGCACCGACCCGCTCACGGGCTTCTACCGAACGGGATGCTGCGAGGTCGGTGGCGACGACGTGGGTGTCCACGCGGTCTGTGCCGTCATGACGGACGAGTTCCTCGCGTTCTCGAAGAGCGTCGGCAACGACCTCAGCACGCCGATGCCCCAGTACGGGTTTGCGGGCCTGAAGGCCGGCGACCAGTGGTGTCTCTGCGCACCGCGGTGGCAGGAGGCGTACGAGGCGGGCATGGCCCCGCAGGTGAAACTGCGCAGCACGCACGTCGCAGCCAGCGAGTTCTGCGACAACGAGGCGCTGAAGCGCCACGCGGTCGATCTCTGACCAACCCCGTCGGGGGCTCAGACCGCCAGGGTCTCTGCGTCGAACGACATCAGCAACGCGCTGTCACCGGTGACGGCACCCTCGAGCCCGGCCACCTGCGGCAGCAACTGCTCGCAGAAGAAACGCGCGGTGGCGACCTTCTCGTCCATCCCTGATTCCGCCGCCTTCTTCGCCGATGCAGCCATCAGATAGCCGCCGACGGTCATCCCCATGACCCGCAGGTACGGCGTGGCGCCGGACAGCGCTGCGACGGGGTTCTTCGAGTTCTCCATCAGCCAGTTGCTGCAGCGCCGCGCGACCGCGCTCGCCGACGCCAACTCGCGGCGGATTCCCGTGAACGTGTCGTCCGACGGCAGTGACGTCACGAGCGCATCGATGTCGTCCAGCAGGCCGAGGACGACCTTGCCGCCCTTCATGCCCAGCTTCCGTCCGACGAGGTCCATCCCCTGGATGCCGTTCGTCCCCTCGTAGATGGTCGTGATGCGTGCGTCGCGGTAGTGCTGCGCCACACCGGTCTCCTCGATGAACCCCATACCCCCGTGCACCTGGATGGCGGTGCCGGTCAGTTCGACACCCATGTCGGTTCCCCATCCCTTGGAGAGAGGTGTCAGCAGTGCCGCCATGTCGGACGCAGTCTCGCGCTCGTTCTCGTCCGGGTGGTGCGCGGCGATGTCGATGCACGCGGCGTTCCAGTAGATCAGCCGGCGCAGTGCCTCGATGGTGCTCTTCATGGTGGCGAGCATTCGCTTCACGTCCGGGTGGTCGATGATCTGCGAGCTCTCCCCCGCGGGCGCACCCGGTGCGCGCCCCTGGCGGCGCAGAACCGAGTACTCGAGTGCCTGCTGGAAGGCACGTTCCGCGACAGCAAGACCCTCCAGGCCGACACCGAGACGTGCCTGGTTCATCATCGTGAACATGTAGGACATGCCGTGGTTCTCCTCGCCGATGATGTACCCGACGGCGCCGCCGTTGTCCCCGTACGAGAGCACGCAGGTAGGGCTTGCCTTGATGCCCGTCTTGTGCTCGATGCTGACGCACTTCACGTCATTCTGGGCACCGAGCGACCCGTCGGCGTTCAACAGGAACTGGGGCACGATGAAGCACGAGATGCCCTTCGTGCCGGCTGGAGCATCGGGCGTGCGTGCGAGAACGAGGTGGATGATGTTCTCGGCCATGTCGTGCTGGCCGAACGTGATGTAGATCTTGGTGCCGCTGATCAGGTACGTGCCGTCGGCCTGCTTCACTGCCTTCGTGCGCACGGCACCGACGTCACTGCCGGCGTCGGGCTCGGTGAGGTTCATGGTGCCGGTCCACTCGCCGGTGATCATCTTCGGCAGGTATGTCATCTTCTGCACCTCGTCGCCGTGGTGCATGATCGCGTCGATGGCGCCCTGGGTGAGGAGCGGCGCCATGGTCAGCGCCATGTTCGCCGAGTTCATGATCTCCTGAATCGCGATGTTCACGAGCCACGGGAAACCACCGCCACCGAAGCCCGGGTCGAACCCCACGGCACCCCAACCTGCATCGACGTAGGCACGGTACGCGTCCTTGAACCCCGTGGGCGTGGTGACGGAACCGTCGTCGTTGCGGCGCGAACCCTCGACGTCACCGGTCTTGTTCAGCGGGGCGAACGTCTCCTCGAAGAAACGCGCGGCCTCGGCGACGAGGTCACCCACGACCGACGGGTCCCACGACGGACGAATCGATGTCCGCGAACTTCGGCAGCGACATCAGCTTCGGCAGCTCACACAGGTCGAGCGCGAACTTCATGTCCGCGAGCGGCGCCCTGTACACGGTCACTTCGCGACCCCGGTGAGCTCGCGCCATGCAGCGGGCATGCGGGCGGCGACATCGGTGTGCGACATGCGCAGCGTGGACTCCGGCACGAGATCCGCAATCGCACGGCCCTCCGCGTAATGGTGGGCGACGTGGTGGACGCCGTCGAACAGTTCGCGGCGTGTGGCGACGAGGTCGGCCGGCGGGTTGTCCGACAGGAACCCCCAGATGGTGAGCGCAAGCGTGAGGTCATGGACCATCGGCGCGCGGCCAAACAGCGACGCACGCTTGAGCGCGATCAATGAGCACCCACGCAGTGCATCGTCCACGGACTCGCCCGCCTGCACGCGCACCTTCGAAGCGGCGCGCTTCGCGAGCGTGATGACGTAACCCTGGTCCGGGCCCTGGTAGCCGAGGCGCTCGCCCGCGGGCTGGCGACCCTCGATCTCGGCGCGGCGGTCGCTCGACCAGGGTGCCGGGACGTGCTCGGGCGAGTCGTAGGCGCGTGCCGGTTCGGAGACTGGTGTGGGGGCGTAACGGGGAGCTGCCATGTGGCAGAGCCTAATTGCCCGTCCTGCGGGTCACTTGGTGTCGTGCAGCAGCCCGTAGACGAGCGACTCCTCGAGCGCCCTCCATGATGCCTCGATGATGTTGCCCGACACCCCGATGGTGGTCCACGAACGGTCGCCGTTGGTGGCGTCGATCAGCACGCGCGTGACTGCACCGGTGGCCGTCGCGCCGTCGAGGATGCGCACCTTGTAGTCCGTCAGGTGGATCCGGTCGATCTGCGGGAACGTCTGGCGCAGGCACGCGCGCAGGGCCGCGTCGATCGCGTTCACGGGGCCGTTGCCCTCGGAGGTGTTGACGAAACGCTGGTCACCGACCCACACCTTGACGGTGGCCTCGGTGGTGAAGCGGCCGTCAGCGTGCTCGTCGGTGATGACGCGCATCGACTCCACGCGGAACTGGTCCTGCGTCCATCCCGTCGCGCGGCGCATCAGCAACTCGAGCGACGCATCCGCGGCCTCGAAGTGGTAGCCCTCATGCTCGAGACGCTTGAGGTCGTCGATCACCTGGTTCACCGCGGGCCCGTCCATGGTGAGACCGAGTTCTTCCGCCTTCACCTCGATGGTGGCGCGGCCGGCCATCTCGCTGACGACGAAACGCGTTCCGTTGCCGACGATCTCCGGGTCGACGTGCTCGTAGGCATCCTTTGCGCGCTTGATGGCCGACACGTGCAGCCCGGCCTTGTGCGCGAACGCGGAGGCACCCACGTACGGCGCCTGCGGGTTGAGCGGCCGGTTCAGCACCTCGGCGACGTGGTTGCTGACGGCGGTCAGGCGCGAGAGGTGACCCTCCGGCAGGCAGCGGAAGCCCATCTTCAGCTCGAGGTTCGGGATCACCGTGGTGAGGTTCGTGTTGCCCGTGCGCTCACCCAGGCCGTTCAGGGTTCCCTGCACCTGGCGCACGCCCGAACGGACGGCGGCCATGGAGTTCGCGACCGCGCAGCCGGTGTCGTCGTGGCAGTGGATGCCGAGGATGGCGTCGTTGCCCACCATGGACTTGACGCGCGCGACGATCTCTTCCACCTCGTGGGGCAGCGAGCCGCCGTTCGTGTCGCACATCACGAGGTGAGTGGCACCCTTCATGACCGCGGCCTCGACGACCTTGAGCGCGAACTCGGGGTTGTTCTTGTACCCGTCGAAGAAGTGCTCGAGGTCCACCATCACGCGCCGACCGTTCGTGGAGAGGAAGTCGACGGAGTCAGCGACCATCTCGACTCCCTCCTCGAGCGTGGTCTGCAGTGCTTCCTTCACGTGGTAGTCCCACGACTTCGCCACGATGCACACGGCTGACGTGTTCGCGTCGAGGAGGTTGCGCAGCGTCGCGTCGTCGTCGGACTTGCCGCGCGGGCGGCGTGTCGACCCGAACGCGACCAGCGTGGAGTTCTTCAGCTTCAGTTCGGTTGCCGCGCGCGCGAAGAACTCGATGTCCTTCGGGTTGGCACCCGGCCAGCCGCCCTCGATGAAGTGGACGCCAAGGAAATCGAGCTGCTCGGCGATCCGCAGCTTGTCCTCGACCGTCGCCGAGACGCCCTCGACCTGCATGCCGTCACGAAGCGTGGTGTCGAATGCCTCGACCATTTCACGGTTTGTGTTCATCGGTTGTCCTTCTGTGCGGAGCGAAGATCAGGTCGGCGTGCGGGAACGAAAAAGCCGCCCGGTGGGGCGGCCTGTGCGCGCACGTCGGAACCCGACATGCGCTAGCGAATAATGATGATGGCAACAGCCGAACCCGCGAGGGGCGCGAAACCGGTCGTTGTCAACATGGCGAACAGTCTCGCCCCGTTCTCCCCCATCGTCAACCCTTGTCCACGGCCCCTGTGGACAACCATGGGGAAATCCGCCCTGGGACAGGTGGAAATCTGTGGAAAGTCCGGTGGACAGCCCCCCGGGCTGGGGGTCAGGCGAGTTCGCAGTACTTCTTGTACTGGGGCACCTGGCCGCGCACGGCCCTGCCGTAGAGGTCGGCCACCTGCTTGGTGATCGGGCCGGGGCACGGGACCGCGCGGTCGTCCACCGAGTTGATGGCGCTGACCTCGGCGGCGGTGCCGACGCAGAAGATCTCCTCAGCGATGTACAGGTCGGAACGGGCGATGTTGCCCTTCTCCACCTTGTGGCCGAGCTCGGTCAGGATCTCGATGACGGTCGCCTGCGTGATGCCCTCGAGCGCGCCGGCCGACAGTGGCGGCGTGATGACGGTGCCGTTGCGCACCACGAAGAGGTTCTCGCCGGTGCACTCGCTGACGAGGCCCTCGTTGTTCAGCAGGATCGCCTCGTCGTAGCCGGCCTTCAGGGCCTCCACCTTCGCGAGCGAACTGTTGGCGTAGTTGGCGACCGTCTTCGCGGCCGGCGGCAGCATGTTGTGGTCAAGTCGCTTCCACGACGAGATCTTCATGCGCACGCCCTTTGTCATGGCGTCGTCACCGAGGTACGCGCCCCACGGCCAGCATGCGATGGCGACATCCACGGTGCACGGCAGGGTGTTGAGACCCATCTCGCCGTAGCCGTAGTACGCGATCGGACGGATGTAGCAACCGGGCAGTCCGGTGGACTTCACGGTCTCCTTCGTGGCCTTGACGATCTCCTCCACCGTGTACGGGATCTCCATGCCGAGGATGTGCGCGCTGCGGAACAGGCGCTCGATGTGCTCCTGCAGGCGGAAGACGGCCGGGCCGTCAGCGGTCTCGTAGGCGCGGATGCCCTCGAACACGCCGGTGCCGTAGTGGAGCGTGTGGGTGAGCACGTGCACCTGTGCCTTGTCCCAGTCGACGAGGGTGCCGTTCATCCAGATCTTCGGTGTGGGAATGAGAGTGGGCATGGTCGCTCCTAAACAGACGGTGTGGGCAGATTACTTGCCGGCCACGCGGGCGGCGATGGCGTTTCCGATCTCCACCGTGGAACCGGTGACGG
Organism: Actinomycetota bacterium; assembly: GCA_041184385.1. Lineage (GTDB taxonomy): Bacteria > Actinomycetota > Acidimicrobiia > Acidimicrobiales > Ilumatobacteraceae > UBA2093. The sequence goes on along the minus strand of JBEGJV010000117.1, from coordinate 1,011 downwards.
GATCGGCGCACGCGGCACGGATGCGGTCGGCGGCGGCGTTCTCGCCGAGGAAATCGAGCATGAGCGCAGCAGACAGGATCGCGGCGGTGGGGTTGGCCTTGCCGGTGCCCACGATGTCAGGGGCGGAACCGTGCACGGGCTCGAACATGGACGGGCCGGTGCGCGCCGGGTTCAGGTTTGCCGACGACGCAAGGCCGATGCCGCCGCTGACGGCACCACCGAGGTCGGTGAGGATGTCGCCGAACAGGTTGTCGGTGACGATCACGTCGTAGCGGTGCGGGTCCTGCACGAAGTAGATGCACGCGGCGTCGACGTGGTTGTAGGCAGTGCCGACATTCGGGTAGTCCTTCGCGACGATGTCGAACGTGCGCTGCCACAGGTCACCGGCAAAGGTGAGCACGTTGGTCTTGTGCACGAGGGTCACGTGCTTGCGCTCGCGCTTGCTGGCGAGCTCGAACGCGTAACGGACACAGCGCTCGACACCCATGCGGGTGTTGACACTGCCCTGCGTGGCGACCTCGTTGGCGGTGCCGCGACGCAGCACGCCGCCCTCACCCACGTACGGGCCCTCGGTGTTCTCGCGGATCACGATGAAGTCGTGTGGCGTCTGGTGGCCGGGTGCGATGCCGTTGAACGGGCGCTGGTTCACGTAGAGATCGAGCTCGAAGCGCATCTTGAGGAGCAGACCGCGCTCGATGACTCCCGGGGGAACGTCGGGGGTTCCGACTGCGCCGAGGAGGATGGCGTCGAAACCGCGCAGCTTGTCGAGCGTGGAGTCGGAGAGGATCTCGCCGTCGCGCAGGTACCGCGCACCGCCCAGATCGAAATCGGTGGTGTCGATGGCGACCCCAGCGGCGGTGATTACCTTGACGGCCTCTGCCGTGACTTCCGGGCCGATTCCGTCCCCGCCGATGAGTGCAATGCGATGAGCCATAGGGAGACCAATCTACGAGCCGCCGATAGCCTTCTCCGCATGGCAAAGCACTTGCTGTCGAAGGAAACGTACGCCCG
>JBEGJV010000116.1:1601-7063 GCA_041184385.1 Actinomycetota bacterium | reverse complement strand
GATCATCTCGGGCTTGCGCAGGGCGATGCGCTCGGCGTCCACCTCGCCCGACAGGTACTTCTTGGAAAGAGGAGGTCTGTCATAGGGCATCCCCGGCTCGGAACCGATGACCGTGATCGTGCCCTCGTGACCATTCTGGCGCAGGGTCTCTGCAGCACGGACAGCGGCCAGGGACGAGCCGACAATCACGATCTCTCGCACGCAGACAGGCTATTCCGTGGGACTCACCGCTGTTCAAACGATGTCCGTGTCCCGTAGCGTGTCATCGTGCTCCAGCCGAACGACACCTACTCCATGATCCTTGCGGAGGCCCGCAAGATCGTCGAGGAGCGAGGTGAGGCCGGTCTTCGCGTCGCCGAGCTGGCCCAGCGCTGTGATGTGGCGGTCGGGCTGCTGTACCACTACTTCAGCGACCGCATGGCAATCATCAGCGCGGTGCGCGAGACCCAGTTCGTCGCCCGTGTCGAGTCCGACATCCAGAACCTGAAGCAGTACAGCACCACGGGCAACAACGCCGACATCGTGGACATCATCGTGAACCAGTTCGCCGACCCGCGCGCGGAAGAGCGCAACAAGTACCGACTGGAGCGCATGGAGGTACTGGTTGCGGCCAGCCGCAACCCCGAACTGCTCGAGAAACTGAAGACGGTCGAGTCGCGGTTCACGCACGAGATCCTCGAGACCATCCGCAACGCGAAGAAGTCGGGGCTGGTCGCCGAGCACGTCGACGAGAAGTCGCTCGCCTTCTTCCTCGAGGTGATCCCGTTGGGCGTCACTCTCGGCATCGTCTACGGCGACAACCTCCCCGATGCGGACAAGTGGCAGGAGTTCGTCCTGACCGTCCTTGCCCCGCTCATGGGCCCCGGCGCCTGACCTTCGCTCCTGGTTGCCCGCGCCCATCTGCACCCCCACACATGGGGACATGTTCTCGCTCATCAAGTCCCAAAAGACTCAACAAACACGATGTGTATGTGATGTGTATGATGCCTCCATGGCACGCACAAACATCGACATCGACGAAGACGCCGTCAAGCGGGTCATGGAGCGGTACGGCTTCACCACCATGAAGGAAGCCGTGAATTACGCGCTCAACCGGCTCGCACCCCGCAAGGCCACCCGCGAGGAGATCCTGGCCATGGAGGGCATGGGCTGGGATGGCGACCTCGAGCAGATGCGCGGTCAGAAGTGACCGTCCTCATCGACACATCGGCATGGGTGGAGTACTTCAGAGCCACGGGCACACCGACGAACATCACCCTTCGTGGGATGAATCAGGACCACCAAGAGATGCTGGTGTGCGGGCCTGTCTCCATGGAACTGAAGGCGGGCGCGAAGGATCAGAACATGCTGCTGCAGATCGACAGCGCTCTCGCAGCCGCACAGATGCTGCCCGTCGAACCACATCACTTTGACGAGGCCTCAACCATCTACCGCACATGCCGCAGCCAAGGCATCACAGTGCGGTCATTGATCGACTGTTTGATTGCCTCCGTCGCCCTTTCAGAGGACATCGAGGTACTGCATCACGACAGAGACTTCAACGCGATCGCGCGGGTGGTGCCGCTGCGCATTCATCCCGAATCACTGGCCGGATAGGAACCTCAGGCGAGGAGACGCGTCATGAACTGGTCCGGGTCGCCGTCACAGGCTCCCAGTTCCTCCGGGCCCATGACCCTCACCCACTGACCGTCACGGAAGCCGATCACCGAGGGCAGTTCCCCGGCGGCGCTCAACTGTTCCTCGGTCACCTCGTCCCGGTGACGCAGGTCGATGTGCACCCCGACCCGCGCGCACGCATCGTCCCATGCGGGCTTGCGCCGCAACGCGCCGTGGGTGATGTCGCACAGTTCGCAATGACCACGGCCGGTGTACTTCGCCAGCACGTACGCGATCTCGCCGAGAATGGTCCCGTCCGCGTTGTAGATGCCCACGTACTGCATGCCCATTCCAACAGCGTGCGGGGCTCTGTTGTTCCGATGTCCGGACGACCAAACGCCCGAAGGTGCCTCGGTCAGCCGAAAACGACCGTGCGGTTGTTCCACGCGAGAACGCGGTGCTCGACGTGTGCCCGCACGGCACGGGCCAGCACGACGGTCTCCAGGTCACGGCCGATCCGCGTGAGGTCCTGCACGTCGTCGCGGTGGGACACGTGCGCCACGTCCTGGGCGATGATCGGGCCCTCGTCGAGTATCTCGCTCACGTAATGCGCCGTTGCACCGATCACCTTCACGCCGCGGTCGTGGGCCTGGCGGTACGGGTTCGCACCGATGAATGCGGGAAGGAATGAGTGGTGGATGTTGATCATGCGGCCCGACCACTGCGACACGATCGCGGGCGGCAGCACCAGCATGTAGCGGGCGAGAATGACAAGGTCGACGTCCATCGACTGCAGCACGCCCGCGAGCATCTCCTCCTGCTCGGCGCGGGCACGGTCACCGTCACCGACGGGTGCGTGCATGAACGGCAACCCGAACGCATGCGCGAGCGGCTGGGCATCCGCATGGTTGGACACCACGGACACGACATCCAGGCCGAGATCGCCGTACGTGGTGCGTGACAGCAGGTCGGCAACGCAGTGCAGGTGCTTCGAGCACAGGATGGCCGTGCGCGGCCTCCACGGCAGGGCGTTCAGCGTGAAGTCCATGTTCCAGTTGGCCGCCACGGCCGCGAATCCGGCGCGGAGCGTGTCGATGTTGACGGTGTCCGCGTGGGTGAACTCGACGCGCTGGAAGAACATGCCGTCGTGATGATCAGTGTGCTGTTCGGCGTGCACGATGTTGCCCCCGACACCGGCCACCCACCCGGCAACGGCCGCGACGATGCCCGACTGGTCGGGACACGAAATGAGAAGGACGGAAATGTTCATGAGACCGGGATCTGCGGCGTGGACCGTGTGCGGGAGCAATGGTGGAGACGATGGGAATCGAACCCACGACCTCCTGCTTGCAAAGCAGGCGCTCTACCAATTGAGCTACGTCCCCGTGTTGTCTTCAGTTGTGTGCTCGGGGGCCATCCCCCGACCGTTCCGTCAGGCGAAGGTCACGCCGTACTTGTTGAGTAGGGTCTTGCCCACCTCGAACGACGAGAAGTCAATGATGTCGTCGATGTCCATCTCGATGGAGAACTCGTCTTCGAGAGCGGCCATCAGAGCCATGTGCCCGACCGAGTCCCAGTCCGGGATCTCCTGGTAAGCGAGATTGTTGTCAAGCGCTGCATTCTCGACGTCGAAGACGCTGCAGAAGATCTGACGGTATCGATTTTCGTTTTCGCTCATGACGACTCCGGTCAGCCGGTGAATTCCAGACCCCGAAAGGATACTGCTCGCCCCGTGTGAACCAACAGGTTCAGCCACTTAGGCCAGGAAATCCCACTCAATTGGGTCGCCTTCTTCCAGGTCCCTCGATACCGACCGACCGATGACTTGTGCCACTGCATCGGGCCCGAGTCCGGTTCCGGGTCGCTTCAGCTGGATGCTCTCACGGTCGATCACCTCACCGGACTTGAGGGCTCGTGCGGCGAAGATGCTCCGTCGCATCACACCGCGCTGCTTCATTTCGGACTCCGAAACGACGCGGTCAGCACTACCCAACATCGCAGACGAGAGCCTGCAGGCCGAGGCGAGTTCGGCCAATTGGTCCACGGTGAGTGCCATCGCGTTGTCAAACCCGGGTTTGGTCTTGTCGAGCGTGAAGTGTTTCTCGATGAGCGCCGCACCCATCCCGACAGCGACCGGCGCCGCAAGAAGACCGAGGGAATGGTCCGAATAGCCGATCACGATGCCGGGGAACTCCCGGCTGAACAGCGTGATGTTGCGCAGATTGAGCTCGTCATCCGCTGTCGGATAGACGGACGTGCAATGGAGCAGCACCAGCCTGTTGTTCCCTGTGGCGAGAATCGTATCCACGCCGCGGCGTACTTCGTCGATGTCCGCCATGCCGCTGGACAGCACGATGGGAGCCTTCGTCTCCCCCGCGTACCTGAGGAACTCGAGATTGTTGATGTCCATCGACGCGATCTTGATGAACGGGACGTTGTCCAGGCTCAGAAGTTCGTCGATTTCGGCGAATGAGTACGGCGTGGAGCAGAAATCGATGCCGAGTTCACCGCATCGGGAGGTCAATTCCCGAAACTGCGAGATGTCGAGGGACAGTCTGTCGAACATGCGCCGTTCGATTCTGTGTTCCACCAGGTACTTCTCGGTGAAGAGCGACTCCGGCTTCCAGGACTGGAACTTGATGCAGTCACTGCCGGCGGCGCTTGCGGCCTCGACTGCCTTCATCGCAAGATCCATGTTCCCGAAATGGCCGGTGTTGATCTCGGCGGAGATGTACGGCGCGAGGCCGTCGCCGAGGACCCTACCTGTCTTCAGTTCTACGGTTGGCACGTCTGGCACCCTACTAATCGGCGTTGTGAGTGGGGACAATCATCTCGGCCACGAACAACTCCCGGTCAAGGAACGGCAACTGGTCCTCGAGCGGGCGGATGACCGATCGCCCCGACGACGACATCGCCCGCGACGTGCGCACGTATTCCTGGTTGGGGTCCGTGAACACCTCGACGACCATCGGCCCAGGGGTCGACAGCGCCGCGCCGAGTTCGTTCACGAGACTGGATCGCTTGTCGATCCGCACGTAGGGAATCGCGAAACCTACCGCAACTGCGCTGAAATCGGGGCAGGACACGCCATTGCTGACGTCAGTGCCGATCGTCCGACCCCTGAACAAGTCCTTCTGTCGCTTCCGGATCACCGCGTAAGCGTCGTTGTTCGTGATGATCACCTTCACGTTGATGTTGTGGTGGCGGATCACCTGCAGTTCCTGCAGGTTCATCATCACCGAACCGTCGCCGATGGCAGTCACGACCGGGCGTCCCGTCGCGAATGCCGCCCCGATTGCCGCGGGCAGGGCGTAGCCCATTGCACCCTGGGAGAACGGATGGACGCACTGTTGCTCCGGTGCGAACCTCGTGTTTGTCGGGACGATGAGTTCCGTCAGGCCGGAGTCAGTGACGAGGACGGCATCGTCAGGCATGGCGCCGCCGATTGCCTCTGCCAGGTCATGCAGGTCGATCATTTCGTCACCTGCATCCCGCGACGGCAGCGACCGAAGGGTCTCCTTCCAGTGACGGCACTTCGCTGTCCATTCCCGACGGTTCGCTGTCATGGTGGCGCCCGCAACTGATGCCAGGAAGTCGGCGACAGCCATGTCAACGTGCATCTCGACATGAGGATGGTTCGGACGCAGCTGGGTGTGGTCACTGTCGACCAGCACGAACTCCGCCGTCCTGCAGAAAGAGCTGGGGTCCTCACCCGTCAGCGTGCTGCGGAGAGTCGACCCGAGGGCCAGCACGAAGTCGGCGTTCTGCAGCGCGAAGCTCCCTGCCCGTGAACAGCCCATGGCCCCGACAGAACCGACATGGAGTGGATCCGACCACGGAATCACATCGACCGATGCAGCCTCGTA
>JBEGJV010000116.1:0-1574 GCA_041184385.1 Actinomycetota bacterium | reverse complement strand
TGACTCACGAATTCGCGTACTGCACCCCTGATTGACGGGCTGTTCGCGCCCTGGCCGATGAGAATGACCGGACGTTCGGCACTGTTGAGTTTCCCGAGTACAGAAACGACATCAACTCCGGTGTGTGCCGGCGCATGAGTGTGTCGCTCCCTCGGCGCCGGGTTCACCTGGGCACTCTGAAGATCCAACGGAATGTCCAGCCACACCGGGCCCATCCGGCGCTCGTAGGCGGCACTGATGGCTTTGTCCATCATCTGTTCGATGTCTGCCGGGTTCTCGAGCATTGCCGCGTACTTTGTGATGGGTTCGACGACCGCGATGATGTCGGTCTCCTGCTCGCCGAATGTCCTCAAGGTGCCCGGCGTGTGTCGTGTTGTTTCCTCGAGCAGATTGTTGCCCGACACGAAAATCGCGGGCACCTCGTCCTGCCACGCACTCAGTACGGCGGAGATTGCGTTGGTTGAGCCACAACCGGTGGAGAGAAAACAACTTCCAATGCGTCCCGTCACGGCTGCTTCCGCAACTGCGGCATATCCAGCGGATTGCTCATGGTGCATGGAAATCGCATTCAGGTCCTTGCGACGCGCAAGCGCATCCGAAAGGTAGATCGACCCTCGACCCGTGACGAGGTAAATGTTCGAGATTCCCTCATTGACCAGGCGTTCGACGATGTAGTCAGCAACTCTCATGTTTGTCCTCTCGGGTGCGCACCGTCGGTGGTGCTCATTTGCGACCGGCCGGCGACATCTTGTTGAGAATTTCCGGAATCGCAACGACCATGCTTGCCTCTGTCACGAGTTCGCCTCCAATCAATCCCCGGCAGCGTCCGGTCGCGATCCCGAATCGAATGGACGTGAGGTCTGCCACGAGCGACATCGTCTCGCCCGCATGCACGAATCTATGGACCTCCATGTCGTCAATCGACACATCGGCGGTCTGCATTCCCTTGTACTTGTCAGCTGACAGAAAGGTGAGAATGAAGGACTGGACCATACATTCGAAGAGGATGAATGACGGGACCGGTCGACCGGCCTCGATCTCGGCCGGGAAGAACCATTCGTTCAGGGAGAAGTTCTTCGTCGCAACAACCCTCTTTCCAGGTTCGCATTCGTCGATTCGGTCCACCATGAGCCAGGGTGACCGATTCTGCTGGATCTCCTCGATCAGGGAAATCCCGTCGAATCGCTCGCTCATGTCGGTCCTTCCGTCATTGTGACCGTTGCCCAATTTAGTTCTCGGGAACCCCGCCACTCCGGGGACACACGCGCCGATGGGGCATTGTGCGGAGGCTAGGCAGGGGCGGAAAAGCCTCCTCTCCCCTGTGGATAACGGGGGTACCCTTGCTGCCATGGCAGGCGATCTCCTCTATGCATTCCGAATCATGCGCCTGCCGTTGCTGGACGCGGGTGGTGCGGCAATCGGCCGGGTCGACGACATCGTCGTCATTCCCGGCCGTCTCGGTGCTGCCCCGCGGGTGTCCGGTTTCGTCGCCACCAGCCAGCGCCGCCGCATCTTCGTGAACGCGAACCGCATCTCTGCAGTCGACGCCGACGGGGTGCGCCTGCGTTCATGGG
>JBEGJV010000115.1:0-5470 GCA_041184385.1 Actinomycetota bacterium | reverse complement strand
CACGGATTCCACCGCTGTGTGGCGGCTCGAGAACGACCCGTCCGAGTGCATCAACTCGAACCCCCGCCCGAACTGCGGGTACAAGCCCACCGATGCCGGTGAACGTGGCGGCGCACTGCAGGTGTCCCTCTTCTTCATCATGATGGGGGCAATTGCGGTCATCGGGACGGTGATCATCCGCAACATCATCAAGCGCGACCGCGCGATCGCGGCCGATCTCGCGCGCCGCGAGTCCGCTGCGGACCGCTGACCGCAGAACTACCGTTGCCGCGATGGGCGTTCTGTACATCCTCGTCAGTGGCGCCTGTTTCGGTGTTCTCCCCTGGTTCGCGCGGGTCGCGTATGCGCACGGTGCCGACCCCTTCGGGATGCTCGCCGCACGGTTCACCATTGCCGGCCTGATCCTGTTCGTCGTCCGCGCCGCGAGAATGCGCCGCGCACCCTGGCCGTCGCGGACACTCTTCGTCCAACTGTTCCTGCTCGGGGCCGTCGGCTACGCACCACAGGCCACCTTCTTCTTCAACGGGGTGAGGCGCATCGACACCAGCCTGGCGACCGTCATCTTCTACACGTACCCCGTGCTCGTCGTCATCGCCAGTTGGCTGGTCTTCAGGCACCGACCGTCGCGCACGACGACACTGTGCCTGACAGTCGCCGTTCTCGGTGCGGTCCTGACGGCCGGTCAGGTCGGTGCGGGGAGTGCGGCCGGGGTGGTCTTCATGTTCGCGGCGGCGTGTTGGTACACCGGGTACATCCTGGTGAGCAGCAAGGTGGTGCAGAAGGTCGATTCGTTCACGTCGATCACCGTCGTCATGTTCGGTGCATCGGCCGCCCACATCCTGATCCTTGCCCTGACGAACTCACACCTGCCCTCCGACGGGAAGGGATGGTTGGCGACACTCGGTGCGGCGTTCTTCTCCACCGTCATCGCGATGGGTTTCTTCTTCGCCGGCGTGAGGATCGTCGGGCCGGGGGAAGCAGCGGTGCTCAGCACCATCGAGCCGGTCGTGTCGATAGTGGTGGGTGTCACCGCGCTGCACGAATCACTCGGCATCGTGCGCGTCACCGGAGCGGCGATGGTGCTCGCCAGCGTCGCCGTGCTTGCCCGTTCGGCGGGCATGTCCGGTGACGACGCAGGTCAGCGGTACTCGGAGAGGTAGTTCTCCACGGCAGCGAGCATGTCGCCGTACGCATGCTCGGCCATCTCGGTGCGGGCCGATTCCCACCACGTCACACGCATGGCGAGAACGGTGAGGAACGCGAGGATTGCGGCATCCGTGAGCGCAACGTGGCTCAGCTTCCAAGGGTCGGAGAAGCTGTTGCCCGGGTTCGTCTGCCAGAACCACAGGAAGTTCGCGCTGGGCTGCTGGTTCTGCAGGAAGAGCGCGAACGGCCCGATGACCTGCGAGAGCGACAGCCACGTGAGCAGGATGGGCAGGAAGAGCGCACCCGCGCGCACGACCAGCAACAACCGTGGACCCTGCGTGCGGAACGGGATCATCTGGTCGACGTTCGTGCGGGCCCACTTCTGCTGGTTCTGGCCGGCCACGAGGTCGTCGATGAACAGTTGAGTGGACGGACTGATGCGGCCGCCCTGGCGGGACACCTTCACCCAGTTGTTCACCGCTTCGACGGCTGCGGCATGGGATCCTGACGTGCTCATTTCTTCCTCTTCATCACTTCGTGCAGTCTTCGCTGAGCTTCTGACCACTGAACAACAAATACGTCACCATCAGGTACGAACCGGCTCCGCCGACGTTCGTCTGTTGGCCGTTGACCGATGCAGACCGTGCACCCGCCGTTCGCATCTCCACCTCTGCGAGCAGGGGCGACGCCTTGCGCAACTGGGGCAGGATGGACTTTGCCCGTCCGTCGCCGTCCCCGGGGGATTCGTTTCCGTTGAACCCGCCCATCACGATGACGAGCCCCGGCTTTGCCTGGTCCGCCGTCCACCCGCGCTTCTGCAGTTCCTCGGTGATCGCGATCTCGATCTGCGGACCGGCTTTTGCGACGTTCGCCGGCACTCGCACGGGGAACTCGACGCAGCTCAACTGGAACGTGGCCGGTGCAGTGGTCTGCGAGGCGGACCCCTGCGGGGCGGAAGCAGTGATGACGGCCGAGCCGAGTCCGACGACCATCAACGCAAGGAACAGGTCGGCATAGATCCAGCCCGCGCCGTCCTCTTGCTGGGCCTTCCGCCCGAAACCGAATCGTCTAGCCATGACGCAGTCCCGTGCGCTGCCACGACGACGAATTCATCTGGGCGAGAGTACTGACCGCACGCCCTACCCGGTCAATCGATTGCCTTGCCTCACAGGGTCCAACTCGTCTGTGAGAGTCCATGACTGTTGACGGTAGCATCTGGTGCTGAAGAGACGAAACCATCCACGGAAATAGAGTGTGCACGTGCCGCCGACCAAGAAAATGACCGTGAAGACGAAGCGCCGGTCCCCCATCACGCGCGCCGAGGGCGAGCGCCGGTTGATCGATGCCTCCATCCAGTTGCTGCTCGAGAAGCCGTTCAAGGACGTGGGCGTCCGCGACATCGCACTTCGTGCGGATGTGAACCACGGGTTCGTGCACACGTGGTTCGGCTCCAAGGAGGACTTGTTCATCGCCGCCCTCAAGCAGGTGCTCAACACGCTGGGCGACAGGGTGGCCGCGATGCCGAACGCCCAGATGCTGGCCGTTCCGTTCGACCCGTACACCCAACTGGCGATCAAGCTCACGACCTGGTTGAAGCTCGAGGGGGTCGACCTGAAGTCCGCGTTCCCCACGCACCCCGTGAACGATGCGCTCGCCGACCGCTACGAGAACCAGCTCGGCATGAAACCCGACGTGGCCACCACCGCGGCCCGCCAGGCCGTCTCCTTCATCATGGCGGCTGTCATGTTCGGTGACATGTTCGATGTCGACGGCCCGGATGACCTGGCCCAGATGCTGGAACAGTGGAGCTACACCATCGGGTTGTTGGTCAAGTACCCACCCGCATAGCCTGACGACGTCCGGTCCAGGCCGGGCGACACATACAAAACACCCCTTGCAGGGTTTGGGTGCAAGTCCCGACCGGCGGTTACAGCCCGCGAACCCCGTCACCTCGGTGGCGGGGCCGACTCAGTGGAATTCTGAGGCCGACGGTAAGAGTCCGGATGGGAGCAAGGAACAACTTCATGGAACAACATCGGGCGTACACACGCCGCGATGCCGACGACGCGGCGCTCATGCGCCGTGCCATCGGCATTGCCGAGTCGGCGCAACTTCGCGCGCGGCCGAACCCGTGGGTCGGGGCCGTTGTCGTGTGTGTCGACGGAACCGTGTTCGAGGGCTCGACCTCTGCCCCGGGCGGACCCCATGCCGAGATCGTTGCCATGAACGCCGCGCGCGATGCCGGCGCCCTGCTCACCGGGGCCACGGTGTATTCCACTCTCGAACCCTGCAGCCACACCGGCCGCACCGGACCGTGTGCCGATGCGCTGGTCGAAGCAGGAGTGTCCCGTGTCGTCGTGGGAATCGTGGACCCGGACCCCAAGGTCAGCGGCAAGGGAATCGACCGCCTCGCTGCGGCCGGGATCGAAGTAGAGACCGGCGTTCTCGCCGAAGAGGTTCGCGAACAACTCGCCCCCTACATCCACCACCGCACGACGGGACGGCCGTTCGTCATGCTGAAGATGGCCACCACGCTCGATGCGAAGACGTCGATCCCCCGAGGCGAACGCTGGATCACGGGCGAGACGGCCCGAACACGCGTGCACCAACTCCGGGCGGAGAGCGACGCCATCGTCGTCGGAGCAGGCACCATTGCGACCGACGACCCGGAACTGACCGTCCGGCACGTCGACGGCCCGTCGCCCCGTCGGATCGTGATGACGCGCACGGGCGCCGTGCCTGCGGGTGCGAAGGTGCAACCGTGCACCGTCTGGCGCGGCGGAATCGAACCGTTGCTCGACGAACTCGGGGCCGACGGGGTCATCCAGTTGATGGTGGAGGGCGGTCCCACGCTCGCGGGTGCCTTCCACGAAGCCGGCCTCGTCAACCGCTACGTCTTCCACGTCGCCCCGGTCATTGCGGGCGACGACGGTGCGGCCGGCGTCTTCTCCATCACACCCGACGAGCGCGACCATGCGCTGCTCGACACTCATCTCGTCTCCGCCACCGTGCTGGGTGACGACCTCGAACTCATCCTCGAACCCCTGAAGGAGACAGCAGCATGAGCGAAGAAAAGTTCGCACCGATCGAAGAAGTGGTGGCCGCGATCGGCCGCGGTGAGCTCGTGGTGATGGTCGACGACGAGGACCGCGAGAACGAGGGCGACCTCATCATGGCGGCGCAGTTCGCCAGCGCCGAGAAGCTCGCGTTCATCGTTCGCTACTCGAGCGGCGTGGTGTGCGCGCCGATGACGAACGAACGCGCCGATGACCTGCGCCTGCCGTTGATGGTGGAGCAGAACACCGAGAGCCAGCGCACGGCCTTCACCGACACCGTTGACCTCATGGAAGGCATCACCACCGGCATCAGCGCGGCAGACCGCGCCGCGACCCTGCGTGCTCTCGCCGACCAGAAGCACACGTTCTCGTCGTTCGCGCGTCCCGGGCACATCTTCCCGCTGCGCGCACGAAACGGCGGGGTGCTGAAGCGCGCCGGCCACACCGAGGCCTCCGTCGACCTTGCCCGCCTCGCCGGATGCGAGCCCGTGGGCGTGATCTGCGAGATCCAGAACGACGACGGCACCATGATGCGCCTTCCCGACCTGCGCAGGTTCTGCAGGGAGCACGGCCTGCTGCTCTCCTCGATCGCCGAGCTGATCGAGTACCGACGCCACAACGAGCGTCTTGTCGAGCGCATGGGTGAGGCAAAGGTGCCGACAGAGTTCGGCGAGTTCACCTGCGTTGCCTTCCGCAGCACCATCGACCAGGTGGAGCACCTCGCATTCGTGAAAGGCGACGTCTCCACCGCGGAGCCCGTGCTCGTGCGCGTGCACAGCGAGTGCCTGACGGGCGACGTGTTCGCGTCGCGTCGCTGTGACTGTGGCCCGCAGCTGGCAACGGCCATGGAGATGGTGTCGCGCGAGGGTCGCGGTGTCATCGTGTACCTGCGCGGCCACGAGGGACGCGGCATCGGCATCGGCCACAAGATCCGCGCGTACTCACTGCAGGACCAGGGCATGGACACGGTCGACGCGAACCTCGAGCTGGGTCTCCCGGTGGACAGCCGCGAGTACGGCATCGGTGCGCAGATCCTGGCCGACCTCGGCGCGCACAAACTGCGCCTCATGACGAACAACCCGGCGAAGTACGGCGGCCTCGGTGGCTACAACCTGGAAGTCGTGGAGCGCGTCCCCCTGAACACCGTCCCGACCCCGGAGAACGAGGCCTACCTGCGCACGAAGCGCGAGCGCATGGGCCACCTCATCGACCTCGACCCGAAGAAGCAGGAGACGAAGTGACACGAGCAGGCTCAAGCGGCGCGGCGA
>JBEGJV010000114.1:0-5981 GCA_041184385.1 Actinomycetota bacterium | reverse complement strand
ACATGGTGCTCGTGCCATTCGCGTGCGGCGGCCAGCACCTGGCCCTCCGTCATGGATTCAAGGTCCTGATCCACTGCACCATCGACCATTGCGGCAATCAGCGGGCGTTTGCGCTCCAGGTACTGGACGAAGCTGAGCATGGCGTTCGCCTTGCCCTTCCCGTGCCCCATCAGAAGGATCGAGCCCGCCCCCGAAATCGCATCCGCGACCGCCCCGAAGAAGACGGGGTCGTCGATCTTGCGGTGGTGAAGATGGGCGCCCTGGGCCGCACGGACGTGTTTGTGGTCGGCGTGCGTGCCGAGTGCCCTGAACATCTCCGGTTTCGCACCCGGTGCGACCCCGGCCGACCACACGCGCGCATCACGTGTCGTCAGCGCCACCACCACGAAGTTCCCGTTCGGCATTCTTGCCACCTCCATCGTGCGGTCGCCCGCACACCGACATCTGCCCGTATTCATACGGCATGCCGGCACGGCTTGGTCACGGCTGTCCCATGTTGGGTACGGTTCAACTGACCGTGAGTACATCAATGCAGAATCCGCAGCAGTCGCGTCCGCTCGACGGGATCCGTGTCATCGACTTCACGCGCGTCCTCTCGGGCCCGCACTGCACGCGCATGCTGTGCGATCTCGGTGCGGAGGTCATCAAGGTGGAGCCGCCGGACGGCGACCTCACACGGTTCGCCTACCCGCGTGTCGGCTCGGTGTCGACCTACTTCACGCAGCAGAACATCGGGAAACTGAACATCTCTCTCGACCTGAAGAGGCCCGAAGCCGTCGCGATCATCAAGAAGATCGTCGAGCAGTGCGACGTCCTCGTCGAGAACTACCGGGGCGGTGTCATGGACAAGCTGGGTCTCGGGTGGGAGGAACTCCGCGCCGTCAACCCGCGCCTCATCTATGCATCAATCAGCGGCTACGGCAACTCCGGCCCGTGGACGCACAGGCGCGCGTACGCAAGTGTCATCAATGCCGAAACGGGGATGACCGGCATCCAGTCGCGCGCACACGGCGGCCACCTCGGCAACGACCCCCACAGCCACGGAGACGTGTACACCGGCATGGAGACGGCCGCTGGAATCCTCGCCGCGCTGTACCAGCGCACGCGCACGAACGAGGGACAACGCATCGACGTCTCGATGGCACAGACGATGCTGTACGTGAACGAGCACACGCAGAGCGAACTGTTCGAGGGCGAGGTCAGCGACAACGTGATCCGCTCGTTCCAGCCGGGTGACTACCCGATCCTCACCGTGGGCGACGGGCGCGATGTCCTCATCAGCGGTCACCCCGCCGAGGCGGGCACGTTCAACATGTTCGTGGATGCTCTTCGCCGGCCCGACCTCGTGGAAGACCCGCGCTTCGTCGACGTCGCTTCGCGCAAGAAGAACATCGGCGCGCTGCTCGACATCATCCGCCAGTGGGCAGCGTCGTTCCCCGATGCTGCGGCGATGGAAGCCGAGTGCGACCGCGCGGGGCTCGCCTTCGGCGTGCTGCGCACGATGCCCGAACTGGTGGACACCGACTGGGGTCACGACCGCAGGGTCACCACGGAGGTCGACGACCGCAACGGGGGCACGTTCCGCATCCCGAACTCACCATGGGTCTTCTCCGGGTCGGACACGTCCATCCGCGGCCAGTCGAAGTACCGCGGCGAGGACAACGCAGAAGTCGTGGCCGGGTACACGGGCATGAGCGCCGCCGAGATCGAGAGACTCACTGCGGAGGGAATCCTCTCCATCCGCCTGCCGCGCAGGTAGGCGGCCTCAGCGGCCGCTGTGACCGAAACCGCCGCCGCGGTCGTTCGCGTCCAGTTCGTCCACTTCGACCCAGCGCACCTCCTCCACCTTCTGGATGACGAGCTGTGCGATGCGGTCACCGCGGTGCACGTGGTACGGCCGCGTGGGGTCGGTGTTGAGGAGGATCACCTTCAGCTCGCCGCGGTAGAGACTGTCGATCAGGCCCGGCGAGTTGGCTGCCGACAACCCGTGCTTCAGGGCATTCCCGCTGCGCGGGAGCACGAATCCCGCGTAGCCCTTGGGTATCGCGATGGCAATTCCCGTCGGCATCAACGTGCGGCCGCCGTTCGGGGCGATGACGGTGTCCTGACGGGCGTACAGGTCGATGCCGGCGTCGCCCTCGTGCGCGTACGCGGGCAACGGCAGGCCGTCGTCGAGTCGCTTCACCTGGATGTCGATCACGACCACAAACTACGGGGCGCACACGGCTCTGCCCGAATCAACCACCCCAATTAGATTGGTCGAATGATCATTTGGATGGACCTCGAGATGACCGGTCTCGACCCGGCCACACAGGTGATCGTGGAGATCGCGACTCTCGTGACGGATGACGACCTGAACATCGTGGAGGAGGGTCCGGACCTGGTCATCTTCCAGCCCGACGAGGCACTCGCCGCCATGGACGATTTCGTCACCAACATGCACACCGTGTCCGGGCTCCTGCCGGAGATCAAGGCGTCCACCATCAGCCATGACGAGGCCATGCGACTGACGCTCGAGTTCATCAAGAAGCACAGCCCGGAACCGGGGAAGATCCCGCTGGCCGGCAACTCGATCGGCACGGACCGCCGCTTCCTCGCCAAGTACATGCCCGAGATCGAGGACTGGCTGCACTACCGCTGCATCGACGTGTCCAGCGTGAAGGAACTCGTGAAGCGCTGGTACCCGGGCCTCGAGCACGCGCGACCCGGCAAGGGCGGCACGCACCGTGCGATGGACGACATCCGCGAGAGCGTGGCCGAACTGCGCTTCTACCGCGAAAAGGCGTTCCGCGAGCCGAAGCCGAAGGACGCGAAGTGAGCGAGGCCCCACGGCCGGTGAAGTCCGAGCAACTGCAGGCCACCGATGAAATCACGGAGGTCGCACCCGGCATCTTCCGCACGCAGCTGCCGGCGAACATCACCGGTCTCGGCCACGTGAACATGTACGTGATGGAGGACGAACGCGGCGTGGCGGTCGTCGATCCCGGCATGCCCACCAAGGAATCCTGGGCCGCGGTGAACGAGCGTCTCCGGCAGCTCGGCATCCCGATGCGCCGCGTGCACTCCGTCATCGTCACGCACAGCCACCCCGACCACTACGGCGGCGCCGAGCGCATCCGCAGCGAGTCAGGTGCCGATGTCATCACGCACCGCCTGTTCCGCACGTTCTACAACCCCGCCGAACCACCGGACCTCTCGGTGGAGGAAGCCGCCACGTTCATGCGCAGCCCGTTCGACCCGCCCCCGTGGGGTGGTGAGCCCATGAAGATGGAGTTCAGCCGGCGCCTCCGGTTCGCGGCCGCCAAGCGCTTCCCGCGACTTCTCCGCGTGCCCACGCCGACCGTGCGACTGTCAGAGGTGGACCGCGTCTCCTTCGCGCGCCGCGAGTGGATTCCCGTGCACACACCGGGCCACACGGCCGACCACCTGTGCCTGTTCGACGCCGAGACAGGCACTTTGCTGAGCGGTGACCACGTTCTGCCCACCATCACCCCGCACATCAGCGGTCTGACGGCGCACGGCGACCCGCTCACGCTCTTCTTCGACTCGCTCGACAAGATCGGGGCGTTCGCATCGGACGTGAAGGTGTCGCTCCCCGCCCACGGCACACCGTTCACCAACACCGGTGAGCGGGTGCAGCAGATCAAGGACCATCATCACGAGCGACTGCAGAAGATCCGCGACATCAGCGTCGACTACGACCGCCCCGCCTCAGTGAACGAGTTCGCGCAGCACCTGTTCTCGCCGCGTGCCCAGGGGTCCATGGCCGACAGCGAGGCGTACGCCCATCTCGAGCACCTGCGGATCCTCGGCGAGTTCGAGCAGCGCGACAACGACGGCGTGTTCGAGTACGTCATCAGGCACTGACACGCGTCAGGCCGGCAACGGACCCACCCATGCGGCGGCGTGCACGGCGTCGCCCACGGTCATCTGCAACGCGACACCGTCGCCGACGACCGTGCTGCGAGACAACGACTGACCTGGCTCCACCTGGATGACGTGCTCGACCACGGCCCGGATGTCGTTGCGTCCCCTCACGTCCGACACCATGTGCTCCTCGAGCACCTCCCAGTACGCGGCGTTGTTCATGTGACCCACTGCGTCGAAGTCACTGAAGCGCAGCGGCCACGTCGACTCGGTTGACGAGGCCGCATCGAATTCCTTCGGCTTCAGCAACAAACGCGCACCGATCGACCTGCTGTCGGCGGATCGCGTGAGGACGCCGATGATGTCGTCGGGCACCCGGCTCGGTTGCAGTGTCGCCTCGTCCACGTGCACCCACAGGGCCGCCGCATCCACCAGGACCTCGCCGTCGACCGACGCGATGCGCGTGCGGCGCTCGGCCCAGTGGGAACCGACGCCACCGCACCACGTGGTGAGGTCCACTTCCTGCAGGTACACGGGGAACGTGCGCACGTCGATCACGGTGCGGCGCACCACCCACCAGTGCGGGTCGCTCCAGTCGGCGTCCCGGCCGTCGTCGTTGGCCACGTCCTGCAGGTAGCGGGCAATGGCATCGAGGCGCAGGCGGCCGTTCGGGGTGGCATCTCCCAGCCGCACCCGTCGCCTGGCGGTGAAGGACCGGCCTGCCCCCGTGGGTTCCACCATCTCGAAGGTGCGGGCGGCGGAACCGAAGGACATCGCTCAAACCCTACTCCCACAAGGGATTCCGCCCCCATGGACCGGCCGTCAGGGCCTTTATCCCCCGGTGCCGAAATAAATCGCTTGACCCGCCACGGGGGCGTGTGATTGCCTATCGGGGTCATGCGTACGAACTTTGCGACCGCAACTGCACAGGCCACGGTTCCCACCGTGGCTTTTGCCGTGCCGGCACGCATGGCAGCCACGTCGTATGCAATGTGGTTTAAGTCGGCCAAGCACGCGAATAAGCGTTTCACCCGGCCGCCTCGCGAGGTTTCGCACTAAACAGCGAAACAAGCACTCAGAGGCCGCCGGGTTCAGCACCCAGGCGGCCTTTTTTGTTGCCCGGATTCCGCCCCAGCCCGATGGTCTCACCCAGTCACTTCCAGAAAGGAACAGAAAACATGTACACAGCAGTCAACAAGGACATGGGAGGCGCAAGCCTCTTCGACCAGCCGATCACCCTGTCGGCAAAGCGTTGCTCCGACGGCAATGGCACCCTCAGCTACCTGTTCTTCTCCGAGGAATGGGTCGACGTGCAGCGCGCGAAGGCAATCTGCTCGAAGTGCTCCAGCCGCGAGGCGTGCCTCTCGGGTGCGCTCGAGCGCGAGGAGCCGTGGGGCGTCTGGGGCGGTGAGCAACTGGAGATGGGCCGCATCATCGCCGGGCGCAAGCCCCGCGGAAGACCGCCGGTCAAGGCAAGACAGGTCACACAGATCGACGAGGTACCGGTGCCGGCGCACCTCGTAGCCTGAGTGCATGGTGCGCTGATTGTTGGCGTCGTCGGGGGATGGGCCCTGAGCCGGTCCTCCGACGACGTCGACGCCAAACTCACGAACCCGGGCGTGGTGCAGGACCCCACCATCGGCACCAACGCGAACACCGCCGGCAAGACGTTCGGGTTCGCGGCGCTCACGTCCCTCCCCGACGGCGGAAAGACAACACCGATACTGGGCGGCAGGCCCACGGTCGTGAACTTCTGGTTCTCCACCTGCGAGCCGTGCAGGCGTGAGATGCCCGAACTTGCCGCGGCCGCGGCCCGGTGGGCGGGGAAGGTCGACTTCGTCGGCATCAACCCGAACGACACAGAGGAATCCGCAACCGCCTTCCTCTCGAAGAACGGCGTGACGTACCAGAACTATCTCGACCAATCCGGGGACCAGTTGCTGTTGTCCAAGGTGGGCACCATGCCCACCACCTTCTTCCTCGACTCCACGGGCACGATCGTCACGATGCACGCCGGCGAACTGACCGCGCAGGACATCGAGGACAACATCGCCGGGATCCTCCCGAAGGGCTGACCATGCTGGCACTGCAGGGGAACTTCGCGTACAGCTTCC
>JBEGJV010000113.1:0-11041 GCA_041184385.1 Actinomycetota bacterium | reverse complement strand
TGCGTGTGTTCGTGGATCCGGACTTGTTGCAGTACGACGAAGTGTGGGCTGCGGCGGGAACGTGGAACGACAACTTCGGTGCGAACCCGAATGACATCGTGCGGGTCGCCGGTGGAGTAGTCACCGACTTGAAACGCTCATAGGCGACGAGCTGCAACATACTTCATCAAATAGATTTGACACATGGCTCACCCCACTGAAGAGATTCGTGGACGCGTTCAACAGAATCTCATGGAGTCGCGTCAGGCGCGCAAACTGCGAGACTTCGACCGTTGTTGGTCCTTGTTGGAAGACGCACACGTGCTCAGTCAGCCGTGGGCACGGATGCATGTGAGGGTGCATGGGTCCATGTTTGTCGCTGCAGTGGTGCAACGAGATGTGCGTGAAGTTCGGGGTCAGTTATCGAGGATTGCTGTGGCAGGTCCTGGCTCATTATCGGGTCGCTATCCAACGGGGAACACAGGGCGTGCTCGTGTCCCCGCGACGCAGCCAATGCCAATTGCGGGAGAACTTGCAGAGGTGCTCCAACGAGCAGGGCAGCGAACCGACTGATCGAACCGTTCGTAAAGGGTTGCCTAAACCAATGGTGGCGTGCCTCCCTTTGGCCACAGCACTCAACTGCGTGTGTTCGTTGATCCGGACTTGTTGCAGTACGGCGAGGTGTGGGCCGCAGCTGGAACGTGGAACGACAACTTCGGTGCTGCACTGGCCGACATCGTGCGTGTCGGAGGTGGCGTCGTAGCCGACCTGAAGCGCAACTGATTGTTCGCAACTACGGGCGCGGGTGAGCCGACAAGAACGACCAAATCGCACGACTCGAGTCGAAATTCTCGTAGGGCTTCCCCACGTATGACTCTCCTGCGGTGGATTGACTCGGATGGCCCATCCATGCGTGGGTGGCTGCGGCGACGGTGACGTAGCGAACTTGGATGTTCGTCCCTGCACGGGTCCAGGTCAGGGATGTGATGTCCGGGTTGGATGCCACGACCGCGGTCACCGGGGTCGACACCGCTCCGACGGCACTCACCATGGCGTCAACGGCCGATCGTGCCGACACGAAGATGGTCGACGAGACGCCGCTGCCTTTTCCGCCCCCGATGGGCATGTTCGTGTCGGCTGTGCCGTGCACGTGGAAGAGCGACACAGACTGGGACGGTGTGCATCCTTCGACGATGTTGCTGCCGGCCTGCACCCCGACCGCGGCAATCTTGTCGGCGAGCCTGCACGCAAGCAGGTACCCGAGAATCCCCCCGTTCGAGTGGCCCGCGGCGAATACGCGCTTCGGGTCGATCCTGAACCGTGCGGACATCTGGTCAACAAGCGTGCTGATGAACTCGACGTCGTTCACCTGCTGCGTCTGGGCCGGGCCACAGCAGTATCCACCGTTCCACGTCTGGTAGCCGGAACCGTCGGCTTGATTGCCGATGCCGTCGGGGTAGACGACAATGAAACCGTTCGACTCGGCAAGGTTGTCGAATCCCGAGTTCGCCTCGAACTGGGCGGATGTCCCCAACCCGCCGTGCAGCCCGATGAGAAGCGGAACCGGCGTGCTCGGGAGCGAGCTTGGAACATAGGTGCGGTAGTGACGGGTGCGGCCGTCCGCAGTCGTCAACGTTCCCTCCGACTTGGTTCCCGCCGGTGTGACACCCTCGTTCGTTCCTGCGTAGGGGTCGTATGCCACGGGCAGCTCCTTTGTCTTGATGGTGAGCTTCTTGACTGAGGTGCGGGCCGTGAAGCCCCTGCTGGCGTCGATTCGGAGCGTGACACTGCACGAACCACTGGATTGTGCGGTCAACCGGCTCCCGACCGTGCGGCACGATCCCTTCGCGGACCAGTGTTTCGTTCCCGTCGAGTTGGTGGTGACGAGACCGGCCAACTTCACCGAACTGTTCGGCTCGAGCGAGGACGATTTCCAAACGATCGACGGAGTCCGGCGCGCCGCATCTGCATGGCCGGGAACGCTCAGTGCCAGCAACACCGTCGCGAGTGCAATCACGCGCGCCCTCATGAGTGAGCTCGCATCGTGGAAACCGCCCGGAGGGAACCCAGCGCGGACGCTGCGTGGAGTTCGATCGCCGTTTCGATCCCGAGAGTTCCCTCGATGCACAACCCGGCGAGCGACGAGAGACCGGCGAGATGGGAGAGAGCGAGCGCCTCTGCAACGTCAGGTTGAAGGTCGAAGTGCTCCGAGTACAGGTTGGCCCATCTCGAGGAGCCTCGGTTCCACACGCGCCGCCGCGCTCTCTCGATGGCCGGGGACATTCGTTCTCCAGAGACGAGTGCACGCATTGCAGGCCCGTGCCTCAGTGCCGTCTCGAGGTATGCGCGAGTGGCGGCAACGAGGAAATCGGGGAACGAAGCTTCCGCCTCGTGGGTCCGCGATTCGCCTTCGCCGAGCCGGCGACCGTGTCGTTCGAGAAGTGCGACGATGAGATCGTCCCGGTTCGAGAAATGTTCGTAGACGACGGGACGTGTCACCCCGGCTGTGCGCGCGAGATTGTCCATTCTCAGCGCGTCCGAGCCCTGGGAAGCAAGAATTGATTCGGCGACTTCGAGCAGGAGTTCGCGCCGCACTTCGGGAGTTGTCCGTGGTGCGCGCTGTCGTGGTGCTCGTCCCCGTCTCTGAGGCGATGTAGTGGCCGGGGACATGACTCGTACCGTAACCTACAGTCTGTAGGTAAGCAAGGAGACCCGCGAGATGGCGCCAATCAGGAGTTTCACCGAATCCACGTTGCTTGACCTCGTGACTGCTGACGGACGCTCTGGGTTCATGGTGCGGATCGCCCGCAATGTCGACGAAGGAACCGGGTGGGTGTGGTTGGTGACGTACGACCCGGACGGGGTGAGCGGTTTCGTCGAGGATCGATTCGCCTGTGCCCGACACCGCACGGAGGACGACGGCACGGGTGCCGAGTACGTCGTCGAGATGCCGGTTGATGCCGGGGTCGAGGCGACCGTCCATCGCAGGGGGTCGTCAGAGAGCCCGCTCGGCGGGCACTGCGTCGTCGATGTGCTCGGACACAGGTCGTCGGACATCCCCCGTGGCCCGGGCAGCGAAAGACTGCGAGTTGAGGCGACATTCACGGTTCCCGACCGCCCCGCGGGGAGCAACCTGCAGGGCCGGTCCGAGTCGATAGTCAACGTCGAAGCAACACTGACGGTGAACGGCGCGACGAGGCACATGAGCGGGATGGGGCAGTTCCATGAGCAGCTCCAGGACACCCCTCGATTCGACACGCCGTTCACGTACACGTCACTGCGAGGCGATGACCTCTCGCTCATCGGTCTCAGGGGTCCGCGCGCCGGTGGGGGAGTCGTCATCTCGGCTGAAGGACCGGAGCAACTCGCGGGTCTCGAGATTGACGCTTACGACGGAGATGATCCTTGGCGTCGCCGGGAGTTTCGGTGCGGTGCGGACGCGAACGGTGCCCCGAGGTTTCGCGGGCATCTCGAGCCGACTGTCAGGTACTCGATCCCGATCGTCGACGGCCGACGGCCGAGCGCAATCGTGAGGGGGGAATTGAACGGGAGAGAAGTGACGGGATTCCTGAACGACTGGACTCCGACTCCAGTCGGAAATCACTGAATCCTGATTCTCAGTGTCGCCGACGAAGTTGCACCTGAACTTGACGTGACCGTCAGCGTCACGGAACACGTACCTACCTTCGTGCCGACGATCTTCGTCCCCGAAACCTTGCAGAGTTTCTCTGACGACGAGGCAACAGAGGCCTCCACCGACAGCCCGCTCCCGGTTGACAACCCGGCCGCTGCCGCCGAGTTCACCAGCGTGATTGCGGCCCCACGCTTCATCGCCGGAGAACCAACGACATTTATCGATATCGACGCTGTGGTCGAACTGCCCTTTTTCGGCGTGAGCCTGACCTTCACCACACATTTGCCCGGAGCAACGCCGCTGATCTTCGAACCCGCTGTCCTGCACACGGAACTCGAGTTGCTCGAGACCGAACCCGCCACTGATGTTCCATTCGGGACGGAAATATTCGATGCTGTGACGAGTTTTGACAGTAAGGATGTCGTGCCGGTCTTGATGGAGGCAGTCTTTGTGATGGCTGCAGGAACGGTCGTGGTTTGAGCGACCGTCGTTGTCGTTGTCGTTGTCGTGGTGGTCGGGGCGATTGTGGTCGTGGGCGCCGTAGGAGTTCCGGCCACCGAGTTTGAAGCGGTTGAGTCCCCCAGTCCGTTCACAGCCTTGATGGTGAATGAATAGGTTGTCCCATTGGTGAGGCCTGAAATGGTGATTGGGCTTGTCGTAGCTGCCGGGTTCAGTGCGACAAAGTTGGTGCCATCGATCGAGTACTTGTAGTTCGTTATCACGGATCCACCGTCGTTCCCCGCGGAGAAGGAAACAGTTGCGGAGCCACTGGCGGCTGTAACCGACGAAATTGTCGGGGCAGCAGGATTGGTCAGCACGTCATAGACGCGGACTTGCCCGGTGTACGTTCGGTTGCCCCACGCGCCGATTGCGACGCGGGAGCCGTTCGCTCGCATCGCAACCGAGTATCCGGAATAGTCGTACGTCGCCTCGCCGTCGATGTCGGCCCCGGTTTGTGTCCAGCTGCCGCTGTTCCACGTATAGATGCGTACCTGGCCGGCGTTGGTGGCGGTACCGTCGTTTCCGAATGCTCCGACGGCGATGCGGGTTCCGTCTGATGACATGGCAACCGATGACCCCGACTGGTCGTCTGCGGCTTCGCCGTCGATGTCGGCTCCGGTTTGTGTCCAGCTGCCGCTGTTCCACGTATAGGTGCGCACGTGGCCGGCGTTGCTGGCGGTGCCGTCATTGAATTGAGCTCCGATGGCGATGCGGGTTCCGTCTGATGACATGGCAACCGATGACCCCGATTCATCACCTGCGGCTTCGCCGTCGATGTCGGCTCCGGTTTGTGTCCAGGCGCTGCCATTCCATGTGAAGATGCGCACGTGACCGGAGTTGCTGCCATTGTTGTCGTGCAGTCTGGCTCCGATGGCGATGCGGGTTCCGTCTGATGACATGGCAACGGCCGCAGCGCCGGGGAGGCTAGATGACCCTGACTGGTCGTCTGCGGCTTCGCCGTTGATGTCGGCCCCGGTTTGTGTCCAGGCGCTGCCATTCCATGAGTAGATGCGCACGTGACCGGAATTGTTGCCGTTGCCGTCGTTCAACGGCGCGGCGATGGCTATGCGCGATCCATCCGACGACATTGCGACAGATGCGCCGGATTCATCGCCCGCGGCCTCGCCGTCGATGTCGGCCCCGGTTNGGCCCCGGTTTGTGTCCAAGCGCTGCCGTTCCACGAGTAGACGCGCACGTGACCGGAGTTGCTGCCGTTGCCGTCGTTGTATTGGGCGCCGATCGCGATACGGGTGCCGTTGGCTGACATCGCAACCGCGTAACCCGAGTTGTCGTCTGCGGCTTCGCCGTCGATGTCGGCCCCGGTTTGTGTCCAAGCGCTGCCGTTCCACGAGTAGACGCGCACGTGACCGGAGTTGCTGCGGGTGCCGTCGGCTGACATCGCAACCGATCGCCCCGAGTAGTCGAGAATTGCTTCACCATCGATGTCCGCACCCAGCTGAACAATCGTCGTCACGGCCTTTGCCGGGTGTCCGGGTACGAAGACAACACCAAGGCCCAAGAGGAGTGCCACGGCAGCGACTACGGCCGTCTTTCGATCTGTCTCGCGCACCGTGCAATCTCGATTCTTGCACCAGGGCGCAGTTAGTAATGATGGTCTACGGCCGAACACTAACGGTCCATGTCACGCCCTACAAGGGGCCAACCTGCAAAGAGTCTGGGTCGTTGCGCAATCAGCGACCGTCGACGAAGACCAAGCTCCCGAAATCGGTGAGTTCGTTGATTCGCAGGTTCTTGAACGGCTCGTAGTCGGCCGAGTTGTACCACGCCTCCGCGACTTCGGAGCTGGGGAAGCGGAGGACTGCTGCCCAGTTGCCACTGAACGAACCTTCCTTGGTGGTCGGTGTGTTGGAGCCGGCGATCATCTCGACTCCCCATGCATCGAGAATGGGGAACACGTGCTGCGCGTAACGCTCCATGAACTCTCCCAAGTCCTTGATGTTCAGTTGTACGAGTCCGTAGACCGGTGTTGCTTGGTCGCTCATGGTGGAGTTCTCCTCGTGTGGAATTTGGATTGCAATCTGCAACCTAACTTCTCTGACTTGCATCATGCAAGTCAGAGAGATACCGAGGACCCGGGCCTACGACAGGTCTCTGATCAGACGCTGTCCACCATGTCGGGGTGAAAGGGCTTGAGATGGTTCTGTGCCCACTTGCCGACCGCCTCGAGCACCGGCCTGAGAGCCGCGCCACTGGGGGTGAGCCGGTAGGCGTTGTTGCGCGCAGCCCCGTCGGGATTCGTGCGCTCGATGATGCCGAGGTCCGTGAGGATCCTGAGCCTGCTGGCGAGAATGTTCGTGGCCACGTGTTCCGGGGCCTCGCCGAACTCGGAGTAGGTCCTGGTTCCGTGCTCGATCAGATCGCGAACGATCAACAGCGACCACTTGTCACCGAGCACATCGAGACCGGATGCGATCGAGCACACCGAGCGCCATTCGCGCTCTGAGCTGTTGGTGCTCGAATCCATACCCAATTATTACCTCAGATTGACGCTGCCATCTCGACGATGGACGCCTCCATCGGCGTTGGCTGCCAGCCGAGAACATCAAAGGTTGCCTGATTGTCGAAAGAGACCATCTTGCCGAGGCTGGGGACCATTCCCCGCGCCTCGCGGTCGAAGAGACCCATGAGCTTGATTGCCACATTCGGTGCCTTGCGCGACGGGACCTTGGAATAGCCGGCGCGGCGAAGGACCGAAGCGAAGTAGGCCATCGAGACCGGCTCGGCGGTCGCGGCAATGAAACGCTTCCCGGACGCCGCAGAGGCCGTCAACGCGGCTACGTGCAGTCGGGCAACGTCGCGAACGTCAATCATGCCCATTGACACATTCGGGATCATCGGCATCTTGCCCCCGATCATGTCCTTCATGAGCGAGACACTCTGGCCGTCGATCTCCGCGCCCAGCGACGGACCGAAAACGGCACCCGGATTGATGACCGTGAGCTCCATCTGCCCGCCCGGCAACGCATTCCACGCAGCCAGCTCGGCGAGCATCTTGCTCTTTGCGTACGCACCGATCTTGACTCCGAGGTCGGCCCACGAACCGGGGCCGTATCGGCCGCTCGGCCTTCCGCCGACCATCGCGAATGTCGATGATGTGAGAACCATGCGCCGCACATGCGCCCGCTGGGCTGCCTTGATGACCCGCAGAGTCCCCTCGACCGCGGGGGTGATGAGTTCGTTCTCGTCTTTCGGCTCGGCAAGGACGAAGGGGGATGCGACGTGGACGACGTAGGTGCAGCCGGCAACAGCCTCGTCCCACCCGTTGTCGGACAGTAGGTCGACCTCGACGAAGGTCAGATTCTCGACCGGGGCGACCGATGCGATTGCCGCCTTGGTGGAGGTGGCCTTGCTCAGCGAGCGCACCGTTCCGACCACTTCGTAGCCGTGCCTCAGCAGCTCTGCACCGCAGTGTTGCCCGATGTATCCGCTGATTCCGGTGAGCAGAACTCGTTCAGCCATGGCCTTGTCTCCTTTGCGTGAAGGTGGGTTTCACCAGCCGCGGGCAATCTAAGCCATTGACTTGCAATTTGCAAGTCAATGGGTCCGGAGGCGTCGCAACGTGGGGGAGGGACCGACGGGCGCTCGGGGGACGGCAGCCTGACCTTCAACAGCAGGATGACGAGGATCCCGCCGTTGGATAGTCCGAATGTGTCGACACGGTTCGGGAAGGTGTCGAACAACCTGAGGATCCACGAGATGACCGGGCCGACGAACTCGGCCTCGACTCGGAATGCGATGTCTGGCCAGCTGCGAAGGGCGACGACCAACGGTGGGGAGGTGCGGGCACCGCCGACCGATGGTACGTAGCCTTCGCCGAATGACAATCACCCACGAGTGGCGCGGAACCTTCTCGAACGGCGAGGTCAATGCTCTCCACGCAGAAGCGTTCTCGACGCGTGTCTTCACAGACGATGAGTGGAACTGGGTCGGGATCACCGAGCGCCACAGTCTCGGGTGGGTGGTTGCCCGTGACCAAGGTCAACTGGTCGGTTTCGTCAACGTTCCGTGGGACGGGTTCGTGCACGCGTGGATCCAGGACGCGATGGTTGCGAATTCGCACAGGCATGCCGGTGTCGGGAAACGATTGGTGGCCGAAGCCGTCAATGGTGCGCGTGCTGCCGGATGCGAGTGGCTGCACGTGGACTATGACCCGGGTCTCGAGTCCTTCTATGTCGATGCTTGCGGCTTTGCTCCCACGCCCGCCGGGCTCATCCGTCTGGTCTGATTCATCTCACGCCGTGAAGGGGCGATGTCGTCAGCCGAGAAATGGCCGCAACTCGATGATCCTGTTGCACGCTCTCGAGGCCTCGGCGGCCAATGTTTGGGCGACTGCCTCATCACTGGCGTCGATCACCCAGAACCCCGCCATGAAGAGCTCGGAATTGACTGCGGGGCCCTCCACGGTGCTCCCGTGTCCGCCCCTGTTGTCAAAGACCATGGACCTGTCCGGCGTCGCGACTCCCGCTGCCATCACGAGATGACCGCGCGACTGGAGTTTCTCGTTGAAGGCGTCGATCGCAGCCATTTCCCCGGCGTCCGCGTTGACCGTCCCGTTCACTTCTGCCATGACGGCGAACAAGTAGCGCATGACCGAATGCTAAGTGACGGTGACTCGTCCTACTTCACCCCGAGTGCAGCCTTCAGCGCCGCCTCGGTGATGCCGAGTTTCTTCGCTGCCGCGGAGAAGTCTGGCGGCATCGCCTTGCCGAATGCGTCCGTGAGTTGAGCGACGGTGATTCCGAGTTTCTTCGCTGCAGCGCCGAGGTCCGGCATGGGGCTCATGTTGGGCATCTGCTGGATTTGGGACGTGTCGACTGTCCCGTGGAAGCACTTGATGGACGACGTCGCGTCACTCGTGCCGGGAAGCACGTAATGGTAGATGCCGTCCGGGAATTCAGGGGTGGGGCTGTTGATTCCGTTGCACTCATCGAGCGCGGACACGGGGACCGCCTTCCCGTTCACGTCTTTCGCCCCGTAGATGGGGAACCCGTCGAGCGCAATTCCGATGATGTGCGAGGGCCCGGATGACTTGTCAACCTTGGCGGCCACACAGCCCGGCAGGCCGTGATAGTGGTAAGCACCCATGTCTGGGGTGGGGTGCCCCGCGCACTTGTCCACGAAGGATGCTGTGATGCCGTTTGAGTCGGTGATGGTGAAATTGCTGGCCATCGCAATCGTGGAACCGTCACCCTCGTAAGGGTTGTAGAGAACCGCACCCGAGATCATCACACCGATGGATCCGAGACTCGACTTCGTCAGCTCCGACGAGTAGGTGGGAGACGAGGGGATGTCGAAGGAATAGCTCTGGGCCTTCGTCGGGTCCTTCATGACGTGTGCGGAGTTCTCGTCCGGCACCACGACACCTGCATCGGGGACGGCGTAGTACTCATCACGCTCATGGTCCGGGATGCCGTCCGGCTGGAAATTGATGGCGCCATCGGAATAGGTGATCTTGATCGTTGGGTTCCATGACGCCGTCTTGACCGCATCGGTGATGTCAACCGTCGCGACGTCGGAGGATGAGGTGGCACTTGTCGAATCGGAGGTCGTTGAATCGCCGGAGCACGCACCCAGTGACAACGCAAGACTGATCGGGGCCGTGAGCAACAAGGCCCGGGTTTGCTTCGTGAGGGTTTTCACTGTGTTCTCCAGTCGGTAGACGTGAAGCGAAAGTAGCGAGCCCAGGTAAGAGCCCGGTAAACGCGAATGCTGTTTCCCGCCCCTGTGAATGCGAGAGCCCAAATAGTCTTTGGGTGTGATCGATGAACACGGGCGGCCCGAACCGCCGTACGCAGCGGACGAGACCGCGATGCTGTTGGGGTTCCTCGACTGGCAGCGTTCGACACTGGAGTGGAAGACACGTGGGCTGGACGAGACCGGGCTCCGCGCCACCACCGCGAAATCATCCATGACACTTGCGGGCATCCTCAAGCACATGGCGTGGGTGGAGGATCACTGGTTCTCGTACGTGCTCCTGAACTCCGATCGGGACGAACTGTGGAGGAACGTCGACTTCTCCGTCACGCCGGATTGGGAGTGGACGTCAGCAACGGAGGATTCCGCAGACGCTCTTCGCCGGCTGTGGTCGGCCCAGTGCGAAGCGTCGCGCCGGAATGTCGCCGAGTTCCTGTCGAGTGGCGGTGTCGACCAGCCCGCACTGAGATTGTGGGACAGGGGAGAGCAGCCGTCGTTGCGCTGGATCATCCTGCACATGGTCGAGGAATACGCCAGGCACAACGGCCACGCCGACATCCTGCGGGAAGCAGTCGACGGCCAGACCGGCGAGTAGTACTTCGATCGGCTTGACGGTCAGTCCGGGCGCTTCAGGTCGGCCACGATGATCTTCGACATCTTCATCATCGCCTCGAACGCGTACTTGCCGTCGTAACCGTCGAGTCCCTGCAGCGCGCGGCCGAGGGCCACGGGAATGATCTGCCAGCTGACGCCCCAACGGTCCTTGCACCAGCCGCACTGGCTTTCCTGGCCGCCGGAATTCACGATGGCATCCCAGATCCGGTCGACGTCATCCTGAGTCTCGCACGAGACCTGGAAGCTGACCGCCTCGCTGTGGGTGAAGTGCGGCCCGCCGTTCAGCCCGGTGAAAGGTTGGCCGAACAGTTCGAACTCGACGGTCAGCACGGAACCCTCGGGCAGCTGTGCATCGGCCTGGTAGCGGCTGATGTTGCCGAGTTTCGATCCCGGGAAGAGGTTCACGTAGAACTCGGCCGCCTCAAGGGCCTCTGTGTCGAACCAGAGATACGTCGTCACGCCTGTCGCTGCCATTCACACAACCTACCAATACGCTCGCAACAGGGTCAGTGCAGTGATGGCCCGCAACTAACCTGAACCGGTGACAACTTCCGATGCCATAACAGTTCGCGCCGCGCGCAACGCCCGGTTGCTCCG
>JBEGJV010000112.1:0-5583 GCA_041184385.1 Actinomycetota bacterium | reverse complement strand
CGTCCCATCGTGACGCCCAGCCAGGACCTCATCATCGGTGCGTTCTACCTCACCGAGCAGGTCGACGGCGTCCAGGGTGAGGGCCGCGTCTTCGGTGCGCGCTGGGAGGCATTCCGCGCGTTCGAGGAAGGCGACATCAACATCCACGCCACCATCACCATGCGCGAGCGCGGTGCCAACGGTGCGCGCGAGACGTTCGAGACCACCGTCGGTCGTCTGCTGTTCGAGGAGACCCTGCCCGCTGACTACGCGCAGCGCTTCGGTCACATCAGCGCCCCGATCAAGAAGCGCGAGATGGGTCTTCTCGTCGAGCGTCTCTCCGATCACTACGGCAAGGCCGACATCAGCCAGACCCTCGACGACATGAAGGCCGTCTGCTACCGCTACGCGACGCAGTCCGGTCTGACCGTTTCCATCGAGGACGTCAAGACGCCGAAGAAGAAGCGCGAGATCCTCGACGGGTACGAGGCACAGGCCGACAAGGTCGAGACCCAGTTCCGTCGCGGCATCATCACCGACGGCGAGCGCCGTCAGCAGGAAGTGCGCATCTGGACCGACGCCACCGCCGACGTACAGAAGGCAATGGAGGACGAGTTCAAGGCGGCACGCTTCAACCCCATCGACATGATGGTCGGTTCGGGCGCACGCGGGAACATGACGCAGATGCGTCAGATCGCCGGCATGCGTGGCCTCGTGGCCAACCCGCGCGGTGACATGATTCCGCGCCCGATCAAGAGCAACTTCCGCGAGGGCCTCGAGACCCTCGAGTACTTCATCGCCACGCCGGGCGCCCGAAAGGGACTCGTCGACACCGCTCTCCGTACCGCTGACTCCGGTTACCTGACCCGTCGTCTCGTCGACGTGGCACAGGAACTGATCGTCCGCGAGGACGACTGCGGTGCACGCCTCGGTCTGTGGGTGGAGAACGTGAAGGCCGACACCGGTTCCTTCCGTGCCCACCTCGACACGAAGCTGTTCGGCCGTGCGTTGTTGAACGACGTCGAGCTCAGCGACGGCACCGTCATCGCCAAGAACACCATCCTCGGCGACGCCGAGGTTGACGCTCTGCGCGATGACGCCAAGGTCGAGCGCGTGCAGGTCCGTTCGGTCGTCACGTGCGACGCCGTCCTCGGTGTGTGTGCGCTCTGCTACGGCCGTTCGCTCGCCACCGGCAAGTCCATCGAGCTCGGCGAGGCCGTCGGCGTCATTGCCGCGCAGTCGATCGGCGAGCCCGGCACCCAGCTGACCATGCGTACGTTCCACACCGGTGGTGTCGCGGGCAAGGACATCGCCGGTGGTCTGCCGCGCGTCGTCGAGTTGTTCGAGGCACGCACGCCGAAGGGTTCGGCACGCCTGGCGAAGGCCAGTGGTGTCGTGCGCATGGGCGAGGACGAAGGCAAGGGGATCCCCGTCACCATCGTCGACGACAAGGGCGAAGAGCACCTGATTCTCCTCCCGTCGGGCAGCCGCCCGAAGGTGAAGGACGGCGACAACATCGAGGCCGGCCAGCCGGTCACCGATGGTCCGTTCGACCCGAAGGAGATCATGGAGATCCTCGGCATCCGCCAGACCCAGCAGTACCTCGTCGAGGAAGTGCAGAAGGTCTACCGCGACCAGGGCGTGTCGATCCACGACAAGCACATCGAACTCATCGTCCGTCAGATGACCCGCCGCATCGGCGTGCAGGAGCCCGGCGACACCGGCTTCCTGCCCGGCGAGCGCGTGGACGCCAAGGTCTTCCGCGACACCAACAAGTCGATGGTGGAGCAGGGCAAGCGTCCCGCCGAGGGCCGTCCCGAGATCATGGGCATCACCAAGGCATCGCTCGCGACCGATTCGTGGCTGTCGGCGGCCTCCTTCCAGGAGACCACCCGCGTCCTCACCGAGGCAGCGATCGACGGCCGCGGCGACAACCTGCTGGGCCTGAAGGAGAACATCATCATCGGAAAGCTGATCCCTGCCGGCACCGGCATGGAGAAGTACCGCTGGTTCGACATCGACGCCCCGGACTACGAGCCGCTCGAGTACTTCAGCACCGACGAAGCCGACCCGGCCGCCTACCTGGCGGGCCTGCAGGGTTCGTACGTGCCGGGTGCCGAGGCCCAGGAGTCCCCGGTTGCCGTCATGGAAGCCCCCGCCGCACCGGCCTCTTTCGAGGCTGATCCGGCAGACAACGAAGGCGGAGATGCCGACGAATCGTCGGCCATCTAGTCCCCGGTGGCAGGTTGCCACCGGGGGACACCCGCCCATAGCCTTGACAACCTTGACGGCGTGAGCCATCGGGTGGTCAAAACCCCCGGTTCACACCAGATTTCTTTACACAAGAGGTAGAAGCGTGCCCACAATTCAGCAGTTGATCCGCCAGGGTCGCAGCACGAAGACAACCAAGACGAAGACCCCCGCACTGAAGGGTTCGCCGCAGCGTCGCGGTGTGTGCACGCGCGTGTTCACCCAGACGCCGAAGAAGCCGAACTCCGCCCTGCGCAAGGTTGCCCGTGTGCGTCTGTCCAGTGGTGCCGAAGTCACCGCGTACATCCCGGGCGAGGGCCACAACCTGCAGGAGCACTCGATCGTGCTCGTGCGCGGTGGTCGTGTCCGTGACCTCCCGGGTGTGCGTTACAAGATCATCCGCGGCGCGCTCGACGCAGCCGGCGTGAAGAACCGCAAGCAGGCGCGCAGCCGTTACGGCGCAAAGCGCGAGAAGTAAGAAGGAACAGCAATGCCGCGCAAGGGACCAGCACAGCGACGCGAACTCGTCGCCGACCCGATCTACCGTTCGCTCCTCGTCACACAGTTGACCAACAAGGTCATGCTCCACGGCAAGAAGAGCATCGCCGAGAAGATCGTCTACGACGCACTCGACATCATCGAGAAGAAGACCGGCACCGAGCCGATCGCCACCCTGAAGCGCGCCATCGAGAACGTGAAGCCGCCGCTGGAAGTGCGCAGCCGCCGCGTCGGTGGTGCCACCTACCAGGTCCCGGTCGAGGTCCGTCCCCGCCGTGCATCCACCCTCGCCATCCGTTGGGTCGTCGACTACTCGCGCGCACGTCGCGAGAAGACGATGGCCGAGTGCCTCGCCAACGAACTGCTCGATGCCGCCAACGGCCTCGGCGCCGCGATGAAGAAGCGCGACGACATGCAGAAGATGGCCGAGTCCAACAAGGCCTTCGCGCACTACCGCTGGTAGTCGCACGACAGACCACCACGAAACAACGAAAGCGCACCGCCAGCCGAGCCTGAGGTGCGCTTCCGTCTGTCTCACACAGATTCGAACAGACCCCCAACCAGAACATTGACAAGGTGAACAGCAATGGCCAAGCGTGAATACCCACTCGACCGCACCCGCAACATCGGCATCATGGCGCACATCGACGCCGGCAAGACCACCACGACCGAGCGCATCCTGTACTACACGGGCAAGAGCTACAAGATCGGCGAGGTGCACGAGGGTGCAGCGACCATGGACCACATGGCGCAGGAGCAGGAGCGCGGCATCACCATCACGTCCGCTGCCACCACCTGCATCTGGAACAACCACCGCATCAACATCATCGACACCCCCGGCCACGTGGACTTCACCGTGGAAGTGGAGCGCTCGCTGCGCGTCCTCGACGGCGCCGTGACCGTGTTCGACTCGGTCGCGGGCGTGGAGCCCCAGACCGAGACCGTGTGGCGCCAGGCCAACAAGTACAAGGTGCCCCGCATGTGCTTCATCAACAAGATGGACCGCATCGGTGCGAACTTCTACCGCACCGTCGACATGGTGAAGGACCGCCTGCAGGCCGTCCCCGCCATCATCCAGCTGCCCGTCGGCGCCGGCGGCCCCGAGTCCAACAAGCCCTTCGCCGGTCTCATCGACCTCGTGAAGATGAAGGCGCTCATCTGGCGCGACGAGGAACTCGGAGCCAAGTGGGACGAGATCGACATCCCGGCCGACCAGGTCGACGAGGCGAACGAGTACCGCACCCTCCTTCTCGAGACGATCGCCACCAGCGATGACGCCTTCATGGAGAAGTACCTCGGTGGCGAGGACGTGACCGAGGCCGACATCAAGCGTGCGCTGCGCGCCGGCACACTCGCGTTCGACTTCGTGCCGGTCCTCTGTGGTTCCGCGTTCAAGAACAAGGGTGTCCAGCCCATGCTCGACGCCGTCGTCGACTTCCTGCCGAGCCCGCTCGACATCGCGCCCGCCGAGGGCACGAACGCCAAGGGCGACGAGGTCATCGTGCGCAAGGCCGACGAGAACGGCCCGTTCGCCGCGCTCGCGTTCAAGATCGTTGCCGACCCCTTCGGCAAGCTCACGTACTTCCGCGTCTACTCCGGCACGGTCAACAAGGGCGACGAGATCTACAACTCCACCAAGGAGCGCAAGGAGCGCCTCGGGCGCATCCTCCTGATGCACGCGAACCAGCGCGAGGACCTCGACGTGGCAATGGCCGGTGACATCGTCGCCGGTCTCGGTTTCAAGGAGACCACCACCGGTGACACCCTCTGTGACCGTGCGAACCTCGTCATCCTCGAGCGCATGGAGTTCCCGGAGCCGGTGATCCACGTTGCCATCGAGCCGAAGACCAAGGACGACCAGGACAAGCTGGGCAAGGCCCTCAAGTCGCTGTCGGACGAGGACCCCACGTTCCGCATCCGCACCGACGAGGAGACCGCACAGACGGTCATCTCCGGCATGGGCGAGCTGCACCTCGAGATCCTCGTGGACCGCATGCAGCGCGAGTTCAACGTCGAGGCAACCGTCGGCAAGCCGCAGGTGGCGTACCGCGAGACCATCACCAAGAAGGTGGAGTCGGTCGAGTACCGCCACATCAAGCAGTCCGGCGGTTCGGGCCAGTTCGCAGTCGTCAAGATCACGCTCGAGCCCACGGGCCCCGGCGGCGGTTACGAGTTCGTCGACGCCATCACCGGTGGCCGCGTCCCGCGCGAGTACATCCAGCCGACCAACCAGGGCATCCAGGCCGCTCTCGAGAGTGGCGTGCTCGCCGGTTACCCCACGGTGGACGTGAAGGCCACCCTGGTCGACGGCCAGTACCACGACGTTGACTCCTCGGAAATGGCGTTCAAGATCGCAGGTCAGATGGCGTTCAAGAAGGCCGCCGAGATGGCACGCCCCGTGCTGCTCGAGCCGATCATGGCCGTCGAGGTCGTGACCCCGGACGAGTACATGGGCGATGTCATGGGCGACCTCAGCAGCCGTCGAGGCCGCATCGAGGGCATGGAAGCCCGCGGCAACACCCAGGTCGTGCGTTCACAGGTTCCGCTTTCCGAGATGTTCGGATACAGTACGGACCTGCGTTCGCGCACCCAGGGTCGCGCGACCTACACGATGCAGTTCCATTCGTACCAGCAGGTGCCGGATGTAATCGCGACAGAAATCGTGAAGCGGGTCCGTGGCGAGTAATCGCCCCGGGTCCTCGGAACATTGACAACCCAAGATCACCAACTACTGGCAGGAAACTAGCAATGAGCAAAGCAAAGTTTGAGCGCACAAAGCCGCACGTGAACATCGGCACCATGGGTCACATTGACCATGGCAAGACCACGTTGACGGCTGCCATTTCGAAGACGTTG
>JBEGJV010000111.1:0-5628 GCA_041184385.1 Actinomycetota bacterium | reverse complement strand
AGCAGTAGCGGCGTCCATGTCGCGCCAGAAGACGCGGTTGAACGGGTCGAGGATGTCGAAACGCTCGGCGGTCGAGTTGATAGCGGTGATGGTAAGCATAATGCCCTCCCAGGCGGTCAGTGTGGTTACATCGAAAGCGTCGTTACGCGACGCGGATATCCATTGTCTTACCTTTCTTCATGCGTGGAACCGAACGGTCACACCGCGACCAGGCAGCGGGATCTTACTCGCCGCCATCTCGAGCGCGACGGGGCGATAGGTGCGCTTCCAGTCCGCGGTGAGTGGGAGTGACCATGTAGGGACCGTTCCAAGCTCGACTGTGACGGTGTCGCCGATTCCGTTATCGACCGTGGCGGTGACTTGAGTGTGTTCCATGAAGATGAGCACGGCGGGAACCCCTGGCGCGTCGGGGCTCTCGGGGGCCGGTTCGGCGTCGGCCTCCACTGCGGCGTACTCATAGGTGGCCAAGTCCTGAGCCATCACATCGCCGTACTCAGCGGCGACGTACGTCATGTCCACGACCATGCCCTCGCGGGTGTCTGCGGCCCTCACTTGTTCGCCTCCCGCCACTCGATGAGCGCCGCGATTTCGTCGGCATCATCGTCGTTTAGGCCGGCACGCCAGTCGTCGAGGTAGGTCATTGTGCGCCCCTTCCCTTGTCTGTGATTACGTAGTGCCCCGGTGTCGGCTTCGCCACGAGACCGCGCCGCAGCAGAGCCTCTAGTGCCTGCCGCATCTGGGTTGTCGTCCAGTCCATCCCCGACCGCTTCGCGGCCAGAGCGGCGCGCGTGGCCCCGCTCTTGGCCGTGTCGGTCAGCGCACAATGCAGCGCGAATCGCTGGCGGAGCGTGAGCCTGTAAGGGTTAGCGGTCATCGTGCGCCCTCCTCCCCGATTGCGGCGAGTAGGGCGCGGGCGGCGGTTCTGAATCGCCCCTCCGGGCTCGCCGGATCAAACGCAGGCGCGGCCCATGCCAGCACCTGCGCCCGAAGATCAGCGGCACAATCCGCGACGTGTAGCGCGTGGTTCGCGGCGATGGTCTCGGGTGTCATGCCTGCGCGGCGGGACTCGGCCCATGCGGACATGGGGAGTTTGTCTGCGGCGTGCGTGCCATTGTGGTAGGGCGGCAGGTTGGGCGCCTCGGCCTGGACAAATGCACGGGCGGTTTCCTGGTAGCTCATGCGATCTCCCCCGCAGCGAAGGTGTGCGAGCCCGTCGAGAGGTTCACGCCGTTGCAGTAGGGGGCGCCCTTCACCTTGCCCACGCGGGCGCGGCTGATATCGAGCGCGGCGGCGATGCCGTCGAATGTGCTCGGGGTCGTCCACAGCTTCGTGGGCGACATGCCGGGGAAGCCATGCCCCTCGGGATTCGGGCCGATCAGGTTCACTGTCACCGACCCGTCAGGGTGCCAGATCACCACGTCAGTCTGGAAGATGCGCGCGGCAACCTTGCCGCCGTCGCGGTGCTCGAACGCGACACGGCGCGTCCGCCCTCCTGCGTATCCGGCGATTTCGGTAACCCCGGCATTGGCCAGGATGAGCGCTTCTGTGTAGGTTCTGCTCATGTTCAGTGATGGTTTCCTCTCTCGATTCACCAGGTGAATCGGTTACGGGTTGGCGCGCACAAGCCGGCGGAACCGGTCGCGGGCCTCGTTCAGAATCTCGTACGACTTCAGGCTCTGCTCGATGATGCGGCCAGCGCGAGTCGTTCGGTGGCGCACGTAGTAGGCGCCGCCTCGATTGTCGGGCTGCCAGTACAGTTCGACGTCGATGCGGGTCTGGTTGCGCAGGACGGCGTACTGGTCGCGTGCGCCGTCGCGGAGGGCTTCGGGGGTGCTGAACCCGTAGCGGTTGCGCTCAGGCATGTCAGTAGTCCCTTCCGGCTGCCTTGCACAGCGCGATGTAGCGCACGGCGACAGCCTCGGCGTGCGTGATGGCGTCTTGGATTTGGTCGTCGGTCATGCCGTCGAACGCTGGCGCGTAGTCGTGGTCCTCAGCGCTCTCGGGCAGCTCGGCAAGCTCGCTGGGGGTGGCCCCGCTGCGCTGTGCGTTGTGCCACCACGAGTCCAGGTCAGACTGCGCGTCGGCCTGGGTGCCGATCAGGTAGCCGAGGAGGGGGAACTCGTCGCGGGCGTTCCATAGGCTCGGCAGGTTCGTTGCCAACTCCGGGTCGATGCCGCCGCCGATACGGGGAGAGTCGTACGCCATACGCAGGACCTCCACCGCCTCGAGGAGCGTCATCGCGGAACCCCACGGCTCGTCGGGGTCGTGCATGTCTCGCCAGTGGTCGAGGATCACGTTGGCCTGACCGGACTTGCGCTGCCTTTCGCGCGCCACGTCGTGGCCGCGCGGCGCACTGCCGAGGATGACAGGGTGTGCGTTGGTTCGCTGCGTGACCATCAGAGTCGGATCTCCCGCAGCTTCGGGAGCGCCCACGCGAAGTGCTCCATGCCGTGGTTGGGAACATCGCGGCCCGGCGTGGCGAAGTTGGAGTACGTTGGGCCGGTCGCGATCAGCGCCGCCTGGCGCAGGTCCATGCCCTCGTTCCAGTCGGGGCCGCGCACCATCAGGCCGCTGCCGTACTCGCGGTTCGGCTTGTTCATGAAGGCGACTTTGTGCTCTTGGCCGAGGAGGGGGAAGTCTCCCAGGCTCACGGTGCCGACGTTGCCGTCACGCTCGATGATGAACCACCTCTCGGTGCCGCGGTTGTTGCGGTAGTAGAACACGCGCATCGCCGGCAGCAGCTCACGCACGGCGTCGTGAAGCATGGGGTCCAGGAGCGCATCTTCGAGGCGCTCGATGGGGATTGTTGTGGTGTCCACGATGGACTCCTTCCTGCCGATTCACCCGGTGAATCGGCCTCGTGTGTTGATCGACGATATGTCTATTCTATTCCACTGCTGGAATAGTGCAACCAGCTACCGGCGGCGACCGATCCCCGACAGGGCGCGAGCGAACCGCTCATGCATCTTCTCGGCGCGCCGCTGGCGAGCCAGATCCTTCTGCCGCTTCTCCTCGCGTTGGGCGCGATCCAGGTACGGCGTGGTGGGCACCTTCTGTGCCTTCGTGAACTTCTCTCCGGCCTTCTTGCGTGCCTTGCGATCAGTGTGTCCCATGACTTTTCTCCTTCTCTCTACGTGCCGTCGTCATCGTTTGCGGCGATGGCGACGAGTTCTTTTGCGGCGGTCAGGCTGGACCATGAGCCCAGCGCCAGCGCTGCCTTGTTGCCCCGCGCGGGCCGCGGGATGGCGTCGACGGTCCACTGACCGTGACGAACGACAATGACCCAGATTCGATGACGCCCGAGCAGCCACCTCCACTGCTTCCGCAGGGGTGTTGGCTCGGCTGGAATCGCCCATCGAACGACTGCGCTGATGGCGTAGTTGAACGGGTCAATGACCTGTCGATGTGGACGTCTTTGCGTTGTCACTTACACACCACCGTCCATCGAGTGGGCAACATGGGCCTGCGACACCGGCTCCGAGTGCTGCTCGGGCACCTTGTCGGCAGCGATCGACAGTGCCCACATGCTCATCCAGAAGATGATGCTGCCGACGAAGATGGCGAGCAGAATGCGCGTCAAGCGACGCTGCTGCTTGGCGTTGTGCTCGATGTCTCGACGAGCGGCGATCACTTCAGGATCGGACTCGACCTCGTCGCCCATGCGGTTCATACGAACGTCTCCCGTCGCTTCGGTGTGCGCGGACGCCGGTCAGTGTCGCGCCGGTACTGCTTGGGTGTCTCGAACTCCTCGAGCTTGCGTGACTGCGCATCCCAGTGGGCCCGGGCGGCGCCGGCGCGGCGGCGAAGGGCCGCCAGTTGCGCTACGTCTGCGGGCGGCGGGAGCTCGCTGTCGGGCATCGACAGCTGGAAGGTGAGTAGCTCGGCGCACGCACGCTCATACAGCTTGCGGGCGGCACGCTCGTTGTGGGCGAGCTTGCGGGCATTCATGCTGGTTTCCTTTCCCCGCCACGGGGGCGGTCGTGCGTAGCTGCAGCGACTCTCGCAACAGCTGTTCGATGTTGTCGTCTTCGTCGATGTCGTCATCACAGGGGAAGACGTCGACCTGTCGATTCACCTGGTGAATCGTTGACGTGCTCATGCCCTCAGCGCTTTCGCGATGCCGACGGTGGCGAGAAAGCCGACGGCGGCCACCCACTCCCTGGCAAGCCGAACCTCGTCGAGTTCGTCACCTTCCCGCAGTGCAGTCGCGTAATCCGAGACGATTCTGGCAACCCACGCCTCCCCAACCTCGTTGAAATACGGGGCGTCAGGGTTTGGCGCCGGCTCGTCGTGCGCGACGACCAGGGCGGGCAGATACCTGCGGCGATACTCCTTGGCGGCTTGGAGGATGTCCGCTGGCTCGCGGCGCAGTGTGCTCAGGGCGTCGAACTCGATGAGAGTGACGTTGCCCCAGTTGGCCGTTGACCTACTCACAGTGCACCCCCGCACTTCTCGCAATGCTCGTCGTCTTCGACCTGGGTCGAGAAGATGACCTTCGGAAAGTCGTCCGAGTCGAACGTGTGCTCGTCCATGCGGTCGATTCCACGCTCACGGGCCAG
Source organism: Actinomycetota bacterium (assembly GCA_041184385.1). Lineage (GTDB taxonomy): Bacteria > Actinomycetota > Acidimicrobiia > Acidimicrobiales > Ilumatobacteraceae > UBA2093. The sequence goes on along the minus strand of JBEGJV010000111.1, from coordinate 1,069 downwards.
GGCGTCGAGGTCCTGTTCGGCGAACGATCCTTGACGGGTGGCCGTGCCGTTCACGGCGGCCACGATGCACCCGGGGCAGTAGATGGCTGCCAGGTAGGCGTAGCCGATGATCTTCATGATGCCTCCAGCATCTCGGGAAGGGTGGGCGAGCCGGCCTCGAAGTCGGCGGCGGAACGCTTGGCGTAGTCCTCGCCGTAGAAGCCCCAGCATTCGAGGGACACCTCCCAGCCTTCGGCCTCCAGGTCGGCGACGTCGGGCAGCGGGGTTTCGTCGGTGACGCGCTGTTCGTTGACCGCCCAGCCGATGCCGTACACCTCGCCCTCGATGAACGCGATCCACTCCTCACGCTCGCCGCGGAACAGCTCGTCGTCGTCGATGGATGCCCGGTAGGCGAGCGCCTCGGGGGTGTCGGCGCCGACGTGTTCGCGGTAGCCGGGAGTGTCCAGCAGCAGCACGGTCGTGTCGCTCTGATACCCGGCGCTGAACAGCTGCGCCCGGGCGTCGTAGAAGATCCGTAGCCACCGCTCGAGCATCCGCTCGGAGCGGTCGATCATGCTCGTTGACAGGCCGTTGTATCGGTAGCCCGCGGCGACTTGGAAGCGGTCGCGGGCGTCGAGGTAGCGCTGTGCGAGGTCGTCCGATTCGCCGTCATGGTAGACGTCGCCGGCTTGGCCTGCGGTGCCACGGTCGACGTAGTAGGCCGGACAGAGCGCGTCCCCGTAGGGAGCCTCTGGGTACTCGTCACGCTCGATGACGGCGAGGATGCGGGGGTCTGCGGTGGCCAGGATCGCGCGCTTGTAGTCGCTGTCCCAGGTCCATTCGCCTGTGTCCATGATGGGGTTTCCTTTCCCCGATTCACCCGGTGAATCGGCTTCGTTTGTTGACCTCAGTCGTTGGCGAGCTCGACGTGGTAGGCGTACGTGGTGCTCTCGCCCGCAGGAATCGAGCCCGGCTTGTCGTGGTCCTGCATATGCAGTGCCGTGTGGGCGGCGAGGTAGTCGCCGTCGTCTTCGATCTGCTCGACCTCGGACGCGACAAACTCCCACGCCTGACGGAACGTGTCGAATTC
>JBEGJV010000110.1:0-5629 GCA_041184385.1 Actinomycetota bacterium | reverse complement strand
GTGAACGTGGCCCCTTGGACGACGTTCTTGCCGCCCACCTCCACGGTGAGGTTCTGGACCTGCAGCATCGTTACGGCCTCGTCGTGGTGGTGGCGATGGCCGGCGCCACCGACGTCGTCACGGGCCGCGGCGTGCTGGTCGTGGTCACGGGAAACGTCGTCGGAGTGGTGCCGGGCAGGGTTGTCGACGTCGCTGCAGCCATGGGGAGCGTTGTCGCAGATGCGCCCGCGACGGTCGTCGACGGCATCACCCCGCCCGTCACGCGGGAGTCGTCCGCGAACTGCGCCGGCAGGCACTTTCCGGGCGATGTCGGTGCGTTGCCCACCGCGGCCGCGATGGCCCGCACGAGCAACGTGCGCCCGGCGGTCGTCGGGTGGACCTTGTCGTTGTTCAGGACGCCGGGCTGCATGGATGCGGTGCCCCAGTCGAGCAACGACACGTTGGAGTGCGATGCGGTGATCTCGCGGATCACGTCGTTCACGGCCTTCTGCGACTCGCGGAACAGCGTGGTGGTCAGAAGCAGGGTCGGTCGCGGCGCGAGAGACTCCACCATGCGCGTCATGTCCTGGCGGTAGCGGTCAATGTTGGAGCTCGGGTTCGTGCCGAGGAAGACGACGGCAGCATCCCAACCGTCGTAGATGCGGGCCTTCAGCACGTCACGCCCGAACGACGCGGGCTGCCCTGCCTCGGCCTCGACGACGGTGTTCCACCCCATTGGCACGAGGGTGTTGCACATCTCGTTGCCGTAGCGCGCTGCGGTTCCCGCGAGGATCGAGTCACCGATGATGATCAGACGGTTGCCCGTCGCGTTCGCGCCGAGCACCTGGCCCTGCACACCCGGCGCCGTCAGGTTCGCGCCGTCGACCTGGACGTCGGCACCGACCGACTGCGCACCGGGGATGCGACCGATGCCCTCGAGAAAACCGTCACCGCCCGCGGAGGCGCCACCGCATGCCGCGAGAAGGGCAACCAGTGCGGGGACGAGGAGACGGCGGGACATGAGCACCACACGCTATTGGCGAAACGATGCAACGGCTCTTCACCGCTGCCCCGGCAACGGATCTACCCCCGGGTGCCGCGCTGGGCCCGCAACTCGTCGCGGATCTCGAGGAGCAACTCGTTCGTGGTGGGAACGTCGTCCTTGGTCGCGTCATCGTTGTCGCGGAACCGGTTGTAGAGCTTGACGACGACGAACAGGGCCATGGCGACGAGGATGAAGTTCAGCCCGGCCGTGGCGAACTTGCCGAACTCGATGTGGCTGCCGTTGATGCTGACGTACTTCTTCGAGAAGTCGGGCTGGTTGCCCCCGAAGATCGCCCCGATGAAACCGCCGAGGATGCCTGGCTGGTCGGCGCTGCCGGCGAACGAGTCGACGACCGTCTTGAATGCGGCACCCATGACGAAGGCGACGGAGATGTCCACCACGTTGCCGCGGTTGATGAACTCCTTGAACTCCTTCACGATGCCGCGACGGGGGATGCCCTTCTTCGCGATCTGCTCGACCTTCTCGATGATCTCGGCCATGGGCCAACCCTATTCGGTCTCGAGGTCCTCGAATCGGTCAACGTTGCGCAGCATCGGGAACCTCGTCCAGAAGAACGCGACGATTCCCATGGTGGCGATGCCACCGCCTATGACGGTGGCGGGCACGCCGAACGCGGCGGCCGCAGCACCAGACTCGAAGGCCCCGAGTTCGTTCGACGCGCCGATGAACACACCCTCCACGGCGGTGACTCGACCGCGTTTCTCGTCGGGGGCCACCAACGGCACGATGGAACCGCGGATGAAGACGCTCACCATGTCGGCAGCGGAACCGATGAGGACGGCGACGAACGCGACCACGTAACTGTGGGTCATGCCGAGCACGATCGAGTGGATCCCGAAGATGGCGACGACGATGAGGAGCGTCCGTCCCACCTTCTTCGTGACGGGACGTGACGCGAGGAATATTGCCATCGTCGCCGCGCCGATTCCCGATGCGGCACGCAACCAGCCGTAGGCCACGTCGCCGACGTGCAGACGTTCTTCCGCGATGACCGGCAGCAGGGCGATGGCTCCGCCGAACAGGACGGCGAAGAGATCGAGCGAGATTGCTGCGAGCAGGATCGGCGTGGCTCGGATGAAATGCAGGCCCTCCATGGCGTGGCGCAGGGTCGGCCGCTCCTTCTGTTCGGTCGGGATGCCGGTCTTCGGGACCTTGATGGTCGCGAACGCCAGGACGCCGGTGACCATCAACCCTGCCGCGGCCGCGTAGGCAACCCACGGATCAATGGCGTAGAGGAATCCGCTTACAGCGGGGCCGATGATGGCGGCGCCGGTCCACGTGGCGGACGAGAACGCAATGATGCGCGGCAGTCCGTTCTCCGGTGCGATCATCGGCGGGATCGTCCGCACCGCGGGTCCGGCGAATGCACGCATCACACCGAAGACGAATGCCATGCCGAAGATGAACGTGGTGCTCGTGGGATCGGTCCGCGCATAGAGCATGAACCCGACGGCCGTCAGCACCTCGCCCGAGAACGCGATCAGCACCACTTTCTTGCGGTCGAAGTGGTCGGCGACGGTGCCCGTCACCAGCACGAGTAGCGCGGCGGGCAGGAACTCGGCGAGACCGAGCCACCCGATGTCGAGGGCATTGTCGGTGATGTCGAAGATGTGCTTGCCGAGCGCGGCGGCCTGCAGCATGACCCCGACAGTCATCGTGAACTGGGCGACCATGAACGCGGTCACGCCGGGCGAACGCAGGACCTCGCGTCCCGTCGGCGTGAGTTGTTCCGTCGGTTCGTTCATCTGGCGGTCCAGCCACCGTCGACGATGACCGACTGGCCCGTCATGAACGACGACGCGTCACTCGCCATGAACAGCAGAGCACCGTCGAGTTCGTGCTCGAGACCCATGCGCGGGATCGGCGAGTTCGACTGGATGAGCTTCTGCGAGCCCGGGTCGGATTCCATGCCGGCGGTCATCTCGCTCGGGAACCAGCCAGGGCACAGTGAGTTCACGCGGACGCCCTTGCGCGCCCACTGCAGGGCGAGTTCGCGCGTCAGGTTGATGACGGCCCCCTTGCTGGCGGCGTAGTTCGCCTGCTTGATGGGCGTCGAACCGACGAGTCCCAGGATGGAAGCAACGTTCACGATGGCGCCGGACTTCTGGGCGACCATGTGCTCGCCGCACAGCTTGGCGAGGTGCCACACCGCCGTGGTGTTGACCTCCATCACCTCCCGGAACCGCTCGAGGGACTCGTCCTCGATGGCGATCGTGTGGCCGATGCCTGCGTTGTTCACGAGGATGTCGACGCGGCCGAAATGCGCCACGACCTTTGACACGAGTTGCTCCCGCTGCGCACCGTCGGACACGTCGCACTGAATGGCAAGGCTTCCCGGGAGTTCGGCGGCGAGTGACTCGAGACGGTCGAGGCGCCTGGCGGTGATGGCCACCTTCGCCCCGGCGGCGTGGAGAACTCGCGCGAAGCGCGCTCCCAGTCCTGCCGAGGCACCGGTGACGATGGCGACTTTCCCGTCGAGGCGGAACAGCGCCAGTGGGTCGATCGGGGTCGCATCAGCCATGCGCCGAGGCTATTCGGCGCGGTGTGCTGTGCCAGCATGGAAACCGTGAAGATCCGCGTCGGTTATGGCCTCGGTGTGCGCACCAAGTTGAACGACACCGGGTTCATCGAGGTGGTGGACACACTCGAGAAGCTGCGGTTCGACAGCCTCTGGTTGAGCGAGAGGATCGGCGGCGAGGCACCCGACCCGCTGGTGGCCATGTCGTTCGCGGCCGCCCGCACCACCAAGCTGAAGTTCGGCATGAGCGTGATGGTGCTGCCCGGCCGCAACCCCATCGTGCTCGCGAAGGAACTGGCCACCCTCGACCGCATGTCGAACGGACGGTTGCTGCCGGCGTTCGGCCTGGGCGTCGCAGACCCCCAGGAACAGCAGGCGTTCGGTGTCGAGCGCTCGAAGCGCGCCAAGATGTTCAACGAGGCACTCGCGGTGGTGCGTTCGTGCTGGATCGACGAGAGCGTCACTTTCCACGGCGAGCACTACGACTACGACAACCTGCGCGTGGAGCCCAAGCCCAAGCAGTCACCGCCCGACGTGTGGCTCGGCGGAATTGCCGAGAGCGAACTGAAGCGTGTCGGACGTCTTGCCGACGGGTGGCTGCCGAGCTTCGTCACACCGGCCGATGCCGAGGCCGGATGGAAGGTGATCAACGACGTCGCCCGCGAGCACGACCGCGAGATCGAGGACGAGCACTTCGGCGTGCTGATCCCCTACTCCATTGGGCCGGCACCGGAGGCCGTGCTGAACGGACTGCGCGCGCGTCGCCCCGACCTCGACGACATCTCCGTCATCGTCCCGCAGGGATGGGACGAGCTGCAGCGCGCCATCGGGCGTTTCGTCGACGTGGGCGCGTCGAAGTTCGTGGTGATCCCGTTGGTCGAGCCGGCATCACCGGCCGACTGGGTGTCGCACCTGCACGATGCGGCAGACATGCTGCTGCCGCTGCAGAACTGACGGCTACTTCTTCGGGGCCTTGACGGGCTTCTTGAAGTTCGCCACGAAGTCGATCAGGAGGCGCGTGCCGAAGGCGGTTGCCCCGCGGTTCAGCCAGCCGTTGTCGCCGTCGGACTCCATCGGGCCCGCGATGTCGAGGTGCGCCCACGGGATGCCGCCCGTGAACTCGTTCAGGAACAGCGACGCGGTGATCGCGCCGCCGTACGGCCCACCCACGTTCTTCATGTCGGCGACGTTCGAGTCGAGCAGCGCGCGGTAGTCCTGGAACAACGGCAACTGCCACAGCAATTCGTCGGTGCGGCCGCTGGAGGCGAGCAACTGATCGACGACGCCCTGGTTGTTGCCGAGGACGCCGGCCATCTTCTTGCCGAGTGCTCCCATGCACGCTCCGGTGAGCGTCGCGATGTCGACCATCGCGTCCGGCTTGCCCTCGGCACCGAGCGACAATCCGTCGGCGAGGATGAGACGACCCTCGGCGTCGGTGTTGTGGATCTCGGCGGTCTTTCCGTTGCGGAACGTGAGGACGTCGCCGAGCTTCATGGCCGAGCCACTCGGCAGGTTGTCGGTGCACATCAGGTAGGCGGTGACGTGCGTCTTCACCTTCAGCGCCTTGAGCGTGCTCATGGCACCGAGAACGGCTGCCGCACCGCTCATGTCCATCTTCATGCTGGCGTGGCCGGCGTCGCTCGGCTTCAGCGAGATGCCGCCCGAGTCGTACATCACGCCCTTGCCGACGAGCACGACCTTGTTGTTGGCGCCGGCCGGTGCCCACACCAGTTTCACGACACGCGGGGGCTCGACGCTGCCGGCGTTGACGCCGACGATGCCGCCACAACCCATGGCCTCGAGCTGCTTCTTGTCGTACACGGTGACCTTCAGACCGGACTTCTTCGCGATGGCGACGGCCTCCTTCGCGAACTTCGTGGCGGTGAGGTGCGACGGCGGCGTGTTCGCGTGGTCACGCGCGGTGCAGACAGCGGTCGCAACGGCGACGCCCTCGGCGACGCCTCCAGCGATTCGGTGACCGCCGCCTTCTTCGGCGATGGCACCTGCAACATCGGTCAGTTCTATGAGTGCCTGAACATGGCGGCGCTCTGGAAGCTGCCGATCCT
>JBEGJV010000109.1:0-5638 GCA_041184385.1 Actinomycetota bacterium | reverse complement strand
GCCGAGTCCGCAGAGACCGGTCATCCCGATCAAGAAAAAGCCCTAGTTGTTGAGGCACCCGTTGTCTTTGACCTGGCCCTTGTAGACAACGAAGATTCGAATGTGAATTTCGTCGAGCCTGCTACCCAATTCTTCGCCACCAGTAATCATCTTCGCGTTCTTGAGTATTTTTGTCTTTCTAGCGACCGCATCGACGAAACGCTTGGCATCTCTTCCCCCCTCGGATGTGTTCCTTGCAATGCCATAAATCAGCACCACTCCCGGCTTTGACTCCGTCCAGGCCTTGCGAGTTTGCAACTCGTAAATTTGAGAAGCGGTAATTTGATCGAGAGACGAAGAGGAGATTGAGTCGGGAACGAAAAATTCGACTGGCGTACAACTCAATTGATGAGTCAATTTCTGGGTTCCTTTTGTAGTGCCAGCGGGTTCCGTATTGGATATCAATTTGAATGCTCCACCGCCGATGAACACCACGACTAGTCCAAGTAACAGATCTGTGTAGAGCCATGCAGCGACGTCACTGAGATTCTCGATTTCCTTGCGCGACTTGGGTCGCCGCCGATTTGACGTTCTCATCTCACTACCTGCGGAGACCCTTGCGAATCGACTCGATATCGTCCTTCAGCAACTTGGTGCCGTACTCGACCGAAGCACTGGTGCGTGCCAGTTGTTCGCCGGCTTCTTGGAGGTTGGCAACTGCCGATTCGAACACGGTTGTCAGGTTCTGGTTGACGGACGAATTCAGATTGTCGACGGACGAAACGAGCGCGTTCACGGCAGTGGCAATCATCTGCGAGGTCTGGGTTGCGAAGGTCGCAGCGCTCGAGTTGAGGGTTTCCAACTGCGGAGCAAGTGCCTCCACTCCCACGCTCGACCGTTCCAGGCGTGCCGCAACTTCTGCCATGTCGCGTGTGGTCTGGTTCAGGTCGGCAAGTGCATCCGCGAGACTCTCGGCGATGCTGTCGGGGCTCGCCTCACGCTTGCCGTGCAGACTCCGGCGGATCTTGATCCCGATGGCTGTGCGCTGAGCTTCGGAAATTCTGATTAGGTGACCTTCCAGAGATTTTCCGCGAGTGTCCAAGAAGTTGATGAGTAAGGCCAGAAGAATGATGGCCGCGATGATTCCGAAGTCGAACTTGCCAATGTCGGGAATTGTCCAGAACTTCGAAAGTTTTCCGTACCCGTTTGACCAGAAGTCAAGAAAGTTCTTGTCAGCGACAGTTGTTGTGTCGCCGACTTTCTTCCCTACTGGCTCCCAAGTTTTGTAGGCCGTCGTGGCCTTCGAAATTGCCATCCAAGTGATGGCAACTGGCAAAAAGACAAGGACGTTACGAATAACTGTCAGCCATTGGACAAGTCGATTGACAAAGAAATTTGAGACATGGGGTTCGGGAAGTACTTGGAGCGGATCAATTGACGCCCACATGCCGAGATCATTGCGCTGGGCCACCGCTTCGGACAGACCGACGATGTACGGGTCATCCTCCACCTGGTTGTCTCTTGCCCACTCCTGCAGTTCGGAGATGACCGATGCAATCGGTGGGACCACGGCAGGAACCGTTGGACCTTGGTCGTCATCGTCATCATCGTCCAGATCGGCAGCATTGAGGATCAACGGATCCAGGAGGTCGTCATCGTCGTCCTGGTCGTCGGCCGTGGAGTCGTCATCTCCGGAGTCGTCGTCGGCCGAGGAATCCACATCGGTGTCAACATCGTCAGCGGCCTGGGTGTCATCGTCATCAGCAATGACATCCACATCCACCACCTGGTCGTCGTCCGATGAAGCATCCGCTTGAGTTGCGTCTGCTTCGATGCGCGACCCGCATGTCTCGCAGAACAACGCGTCGTCTTCGTTTGTGTGCTGGTTGGGACAGAGTTTCATCGTGGTTCTCTTTCGTGTCGGCTTCTCAGTAGCGGTGAACAAAGGTGGGGCTGGCGGGTGGGAGTATCGGTGGCTGCATTGCTCGCCATGTGGCGTAGGCACCTCCACCGATTGCGAGCAGTGCGATCACCGCAAGAATCCGGTTCCGCTTGCGTCGCTTCCTGGCGCGTTCTGCTTCCTCCCGCAGACGCTCCTCTTCTTCAAGGTCGACGATGAGCGCCTGGCCCATTGCGACGTTCTTGCGGGAGATGGGCGGCGGCGGCGGTTTGGGCGTCGGTGGGATGTCGATGTCGTGTGACACCAATGCGGTTCGGGAAAGGAGAACCCCGTCCTGGGGTGTCCGGATTCCGGGTCGCAGGTCGACCCGGACCTTTCCGCCTGCAGGTAGCCGAACCTCGCGCTCCGAGGGGGTTCCCATCTTGTCCCTGACGACCATCTCGCGCGTGACGGCTCCAACGCCACTGTCAATGGAGATCTCGATTGCATTGCAGTAGAAGGAGTGCGGCCATTGGATGCGAAGAGACGCGACACCCGGCTTCGTCACGGCAGAAATCTTCGGGCGGTCCGCTTCGAACGCGGCCCTGTCGGCGATCGAAGGAATGATCGGGTGGTCGGCCAGGTGGGGCAGGCCCGACTGGACCAAGTGCATTGCGATGTCGATGAACTGTGAATCGAACGCAAGTTGCTCGAGTTCGGCTGCCGACCGGGGCGCCGGCACCATTCCCACTGTCGGCAGTGTGTCGATCACGAAGTTCGAGGTTCTCTGGAGCCGTGCAATGAGCTTGCGCTGCATCTTCAGCTCCGCGGCCTCGATCTCCTTCTCGGCCTCGACGTGGGCCTTCGCTCGTGCGAGCGTCTCCAGGTCGGCAGCGCTCGATGCCGCATTCGCCTCGCGAACGACACGACGCGCGAACCCACTGTCGAGAGCGTCGTTCCATGCCCGCCTGTTCCGGTCCGCGGACCGCGCGCGCCTGAGAACGCCAAGCAAGTCGTCCATCGATTCCTTGGTTGCTTCCGTGTAGACGCGGCTGATTGCATCGGCGACCACCTTGCGGCCGCTGCGTTCGAGAACGTCGAGTCCCACGGGGGGACGCGCGTCATTGTCCTGCACGAGCAGCCGGAGCACGAGGAGTGCGAGCTTTGCCCTGTCGGTCTGGAGCGGGTCGAATCCGGCCTCGACCTGCCAGCCGGGTGACACGATGAAATCGGTGCGTGCTGCATCGATCGTTGTGATGGAGTCGGCATCGAGCACGAACGCCCTGCGCGGCTCTGTGAGTCGCGCGGTCATGTTCCTGGCCGAGACGTCTCGGTACACGAGACCGTATTCGTGGAGGCTGGTGATGGTGTCGCAGATTGCTATCGAGAGCTCGATTCGGTCTTGGTCACTGAACTCAGGTGCATTTGACGTGATTGCTGCCTTGTTGAAGTAGTTCTTGACAGTGAGAAAACTGATCTCGAGGAGTTTCTGTGATTCCTTCCCGGCAGCCCGCAGCGTGATGAAGGCATCCGCGGGAGCCAGTGGCATGGTGTAACCGAGAATCTGTTTGTCGTCACCGAAGAGCTCGAGTGGCCACGAGAACGACTCCTTGATGTGCTGGGCTTCCGAGGGACGCGCCCATGTGTCGAGACCGGCGAGTTGCTGAAGTTGTGCGACCTTGTTCCCTATAACCGGGTCCTTGAACTGCTTGATGCACGTGATCTTCGGGTTGCGCGGATCGCGGAAGACGGTCGCAAAGCCACCGCGACCGATTTGTTCCTTGAGTGGACTCGGAAAGCCGTTCACCGTCCACCCCCTCCCGTTATTTGGACAGTTCGAGTGATGTTATTGTCCGATTTTGTGATTCCTCAAAGCGAACCGAACTCGAAATCCGCAATCAACGGTGCGATGTCAGTTTTGACTCAAAATGCCCTCGTACTCATGACGCTGCTCGGTTTCGCCGGCGGACTGGCCGGCGCAATCGTGTCTGAGGTTCTTCAGGAGTCAGGTGTCTCGATCAATTACGAGGAAGGAACGTATTCATTCGGACGCTTCTTCCCTCACAACATCCACCTCGCGACAGGCGTGTGGTTCATGCTCGCGGTGGTGTGCATTGGTGCTGCCATGAGCGTCTCGCAGGGCTTGCTCGAGAAGAACGTCGAGAAGTCGAAGTTCGCTGCACTCCGGACTATCCCGGCCGCCCTGGTTGGTGGCTTCCTGGCGGGTGTGATTGCCCAGAGCGTGTACTCGGCTTTGATTGACGTCGGGATCAACGAGATTCCCCGTTCAATCGGTTGGGGAGTGGCAGGGGGGCTCGCGGGTCTGGCAATCGGTGCCGGCTTCGGGTCGCTTGTTCGCCTGAGGAACGGGGGTATCGGTGGTTTCATCGGTGGGTTCGCCGGGGGTCTCGCCTTCAACACCATCGGGAACATTGTGGGTGGAGTCGCCTCCCGACTCATCGGAATCACTCTGATCGGGACACTGATTGGTCTTGCCATCGGCATCCTCGACTATCTCACCACCAATGCGTACCTGGAGGTGGTGACAGCTGAAGGGGTGGCCATGAGGTACCCGTTGATCGGAAAGACTCACGTCATCGGTTGCGCATCCTCGGTCTCGGTCGCGATTCTTCGAGACCCGGGAGTGAGAGAACAACATGTTCGACTCGAAGTGGCCGGAGGTCGCGTCAATTTCACGTGCCTGCCCAACATGCCACAGGTGTCCGTGAACGGCCAACCGACAAGCCAGGGTTCGTTGGGCAACGGGGACATTCTCCTGGTCGGCAATACGTCGCTTCGGTTGAACACGAAGAAAAGCCTTTCGTTCACGGGGTCATCGGCCCCTCGTCAACCCGTGCAGCCCCAGGCCGGCACGCCCCAGCAAAGTGGTCCGTGGCGACCAACAGTTCCGGTCAACAATGTGCCGCAGGCACCATCGAACGCTCCCACGAGTCAGCCTTCAGCCCCCGCTGCCCCTGCGCCACCGGCGCAGCGGCCGACAATTCAGATGAAGCCACCACAAAACTAATTCGACCTCGGCATGGCCGAAAGACTCCGTCCCCTATATCTCGTCATCGATGAGTCTGACTCGGTGGAATCGACCGGCTGGGTCGAAGTGATGAACAACTCGTTCCCCGAACTACACGCAAACATCGCTTCTGACCCTTTGGTGTCTGACACGGTTCGTCTCGGTCTCGTGGCATTCTCCGAAAGTGCCGAAGAGTTGATGACACTCAGCAATCTTGCGGATGTGGTGGCTCTCCCCAGTCTGCAAGCACGGAGAGGCCGAAAGCTTGCGCCGGTATTCGAATTGCTCGAGGAAGTCATTAAGAGGGACGTCGAGGACTTTGGACCGAACCACAAGGTTGGACGGCCGCAGGTATTCCTTGTCATTTCCGGGGAGCCGGATGACAGTGACGTATGGCGACCCGCTTTTGATCAACTGATGGACAAGAGGAACAGGTTTCGGCCAGATATCGTGGTCCTCGGCTTGAACGATTCATGCGAGGAAATCGTTCGGCAGGTGGGAACAATCGGGGCGTTCTGTCTGACACCTGGCATGTCGTTACTTGATGCATTTGGTTCGCTCGGAGAAATACTTAGCGTGTACTCGTGGGGTTTTGATTCACTCAGCGGTTCTTCGTCCTTCAGATTGGTGGTCCCTCCTAATAATTCCGATGGTGGAGTGGGAATTGCCGTTCCAGTTGTGGGGTCAGCAAAAACCGAAATAGGCTCTGCCGAAAGCACAAACCAGGGGGGTCATGTGACTACTGAATACGC
>JBEGJV010000108.1:0-5661 GCA_041184385.1 Actinomycetota bacterium | reverse complement strand
CCGGCGCGTGCGACAGCCATGCCGCACGACAACGCAACGGCCACGAACAGGAGAAGAAGTGGCGCGGCGTTGCCGCGTTGCTCACTCGTCGTCTGTGCTGAGGATGGGTGCGACCGAGGCAACGACAGCGCCGTCGTCGAGGTTCATCAGGCGCACGCCGGTGGCGGCGCGGCCCTGACTGGAGATCTGCTTGACCTCGGTGCGGATGGTGACGCCGTTCGACGCGATGGCGACGACCTCGTCCTCGAGACCCACCATGAAGGCGGCCACGACATGGCCCTTCTTGTTGGTGATCTTGAGACCGATGACGCCCTGGCCGCCGCGGCCCTTGCGCGGGAACTGGGCGATCTGCGTGCGCTTGGCGTAACCGGCGTCGCTGACGATGAGCATGGCATCGTCGTCGCGTCCGGCATCACAGGACACCACTTCGTCGCCCGGCTTCAGGCGCATGCCGCGAACACCGGCAGCGGTGCGTCCCATGGGGCGCACCTCCTTCTCGGTGAAGCGGATGACCTGGCCGTTGCGCGAGACCATGAAGATGTCGTTGTCACCCGATGTCTCGACCACGCGGACGAGCTCGTCGCCGTCCTTCAGGTTGATGGCGATCAGGCCGTCACGACGGCTGCTGTTGTAGGCGTCGAACGCGGTCTTCTTGACCTGGCCGGACTTCGTCGCGAAGAACAGGAAGCGCTCGCCCGGGAACTCGCGCGTGTCGATGATGGCCTGGATGGTCTCACCGGCCTGCAACGGCAGCAGGTTGACGATCGGGATGCCCTTCGCCGAACGCTCGCGCTCGGGGATGTCGTTCGAGCGCAGCTTGTACACCTTGCCGCGGTTCGAGAAGAACAACAGGTACGCGTGCGCCGTGGTGAACATGACGCGGCGCACGATGTCGTCTTCCTTCAGCGTGGCTCCCTTGACACCGCGGCCGCCACGGGCCTGCGCGCGGAACTGCGCTGCCGGCACGGCCTTGATGTACTGGGCCTGCGTCATGACGACGACGAGTTCCTTGTCCTCGATGAGGTCTTCCAGGTTCATGTCGCCCACGTCGTTGCCGAGCGTGCACACGCGCGGCGTGGCGAATTCCTTGCGGACGTCTGCGAGCTCTTCCTTGATGACGCCGCGCAGCACGGTGTCGGAAGCGAGGATCTCCTCGTAGCCCTTGATGCGCGTCTGCACGTCCTCGAGTTCCTTCTCGATGTCGATGCGGGACAGGCGCGTCAGCTGGCGCAGCTGCATGTCGAGGATGTCGATGGCCTGGCGCTCGGAGAACTCGTACGGCTTGGCCATGAGTGCTTCCTTGGCGGATGCCGCGTCGTCGCTCTTGCGGATCAGCTCGATGATCTTGTCGATCACGTTGAGCGCCTTCATGCGGCCCTCGAGGATGTGGGCGCGGTCGCGCGCCTTGTCGAGGCGGAACTGCGTGCGGCGCGTGACCACTTCGATCTGGTGGCGCACGTATCCGTTCAGTGCGTCGGCCAGGTTGATGGTGCGCGGCACGCCGTCCACCAGCGCGACCATGTTCACCGGGAAGCTGGTCTGCAGCTGCGTCAGCTTGAACAGGTTGTTCATGACCACGTTCGCGTTTGCCTCGCGCTTCAGTTCGATGATCAGGTTCGTGGTGCCGCCCGAGGAGTTGTCGTTCACGTCGGCGATGCCGTCGAGTTCGCCGCCGTCGACCAGTTCCTGGATGCGTGCCGCGATCGCGGAGCACGATGCCTGGTACGGAAGTTCGGTGACGCGGATCTCCATGCGGCCCTTGCCGCCCTCCTCGATCGCGACCTTCGCGCGCATCTTCACGCTGCCGCGGCCGGTGCGGTACGCGTCGATGATGCCGGCGCGGCCGAGGATGGTTCCGCCCGTGGGGAAGTCAGGTCCCTTCACGAAGTTCATGAGGTCGTCCGGTGTTGCCGCCGGGTTGTCGATCAGGTGGATGGTGGCGTCGATGACCTCGCCCAGATTGTGCGGCGGGATGCTGGTCGCCATGCCGACCGCGATGCCCTGGCTGCCGTTCACCAGCAGGTTCGGGAAGCGTGCCGGGAGGACCTTCGGTTCCTCCGACGTGCCGTCGTAGTTCGGGATCATGTCGACGGTGTTCTCGTCGATGGAATCGAGCAGTCGCATGGCGAGCGAGTGCAGGCGCGACTCGGTGTAGCGCGCGGCGGCAGGGCCGAAGTCGGGCGAGCCGTAGTTGCCGTGGAAATCGATCAGCGGGTGGCGCAGGGAGAACGGCTGGGCCATGCGGACCAACGCGTCGTAGATGGCGGAGTCGCCGTGCGGGTGGTAGCGCGCCATGGTGTCGCCGGTGACGCGCGCGCACTTGACGAACGGACGGTCCGGGCGGAAACCCTGTTGGTCCATGTCCCAGATGATGCGGCGGTGCACCGGCTTCAGTCCGTCACGCACGTCGGGCAACGCACGCGACATGATGACCGACATCGCGTAGTCGAGGAACGAACGCTCCATCTCGTCCTGCAGGGGGACGGGCTGCACTGCGTCGTTGTTGGGTGTGTTGGTGTCACTCATGGTCGATCAGCCGCTCCGGTCAGAAGTCCAGGTTGCGCACGTCGCGTGCATTGGTGGTGATGAAGTTCTTGCGGCTCTCCACGTCGTCACCCATGAGCACGCTCATGACCTCGTCGGCCAGTGCGGCTTCCTCCACGGTGACCTGCAGCAGCGTGCGGCTGGCGGCATCCATGGTGGTGCTCTTCAGTTCCTGCCAGTCCATCTCGCCGAGACCCTTCAGGCGCTGGAACTCCTTCTTGTGGTTCGGCTTCTCCGCGAGGAACGCAGCCTTCGCGGCGTCGTCCTTCAGGTACACCTTCTCCTTGCCGACCTCCGTGGAGTACAGCGGCGGCTGTGCGATGTAGATGTAGCCGGCTTCCACCATGGGTCGCATCTGTCGGTAGAAGAACGTGAGCAACAGCGTGCGGATGTGGCTGCCGTCCACGTCGGCGTCCGCCAGCGCGATGATCTTGTGGTAGCGCGCCTTCGATGCATCGAACTCGTCGCCGACGCCGCCACCGATCGCGGTGATGAGCGCCTGGATCTCGTTGTTCTTCAGCATCTTGTCGAGACGCGCGCGCTCGACGTTCAGGATCTTGCCGCGGATCGGGAGGATCGCCTGCGTGCGCGGGTCGCGCGCGTCGACAGCGGTTCCGCCCGCCGAGTCACCTTCCACGATGAACAGCTCGCTCTCGTCGGCGTTGTTGCTGCTGCAGTCCTTCAGCTTGTCGGGCATGCCGGCGCCGGAGAGCGCCGTCTTGCGTCGCACCGCGTTGCGGGCGTTCTTGGCGGCGAGTCGGGCCTGGGCAGCGGCGACAGCCTTCTTGACGATCTTGTTCGCCTCGGTGGGGTTCTCCTCGAACCACTCGGCCAGGTACTTGTTGGTGGCCTTCTGCACGAACGAGCGCATGGGGACGTTGCCCAGCTTGGCCTTGGTCTGGCCCTCGAACTGCGGCTCGCGCAGCTTCACCGCGATGATGGCGGTGATGCCCTCGCGGATGTCCTCGCCGAGCAGGTTGTCGTCCTTTTCCTTCAGCAGGCCCTTGTCGCGGGCGTACTTGTTCATGACCGACGTGAGCGCGGTCTTGAAGCCCTCGACGTGCATGCCGCCCTCGGTGGTGCTGATGCCGTTCGCGTAGCCGTGGATGCCCTCGTAGTACCCGGTGTTCCACTGGATGGCGACGTCGGCCTGCATGCCCTCTTCGTCGTCCTCGTCCTCGAACGAGGCAACTTTTGCGAACAACGATTCCTTCGAGGCGTTGAGGTGCTTCACGAAGTCGACGATGCCGCCCTTGTACTGGAACGTGACGGTCTGTTCCTTGCCGGCGCGTTCGTCGGTGAAGACCACCTCGAGACCCTTGTTCAGGAAGGCCATGGTCTGCAGGCGCTCCATGACGGTGCGCGCCACGAACTCGACGCCCTCGGACGCGAAGATCACGGGGTCCGGGTAGAAGGTGACCGTGGTGCCGGTCTTGCGGCCGCGGGCCGGGGTGGTGCCGATTTTCGAGAGCTTGCTGACGGGCTTGCCGCCGTCCTTGAACTCCATGCCGAAACGGTCCCCGCCTCGGTCGATTTCCAGTTTCACGTTGGTGGACAAGGCATTCACGACGGAAACGCCCACGCCGTGGAGGCCTCCGGACACCTTGTAACCCTCGCCGCCGAACTTGCCGCCTGCGTGCAGGACGGTGAGAACCACTTCGGCTGCGCTCTTTCCCTTGTGGGGACCCGACGGGTACGGGTCCACGGGGATGCCCCGGCCGTTGTCGTCCACCTGGCATCCGCCGTCGGCCAGCAGCGTG
This sequence comes from Actinomycetota bacterium, assembly GCA_041184385.1. Lineage (GTDB taxonomy): Bacteria > Actinomycetota > Acidimicrobiia > Acidimicrobiales > Ilumatobacteraceae > UBA2093. The sequence goes on along the minus strand of JBEGJV010000108.1, from coordinate 1,357 downwards.
ACACCGACGCGTGTGGCGAACCCCGCCATTGCCTCGTCGATCGAGTTGTCAACCACTTCCCAGATCAGGTGGTGCAGACCCGCGAGACCCGTGGAACCGATGTACATGCCCGGTCGCTTTCGCACCGGATCAAGGCCTTCGAGAACCTGGATGTCTTTGGCGCCGTAGTCCGCAGAGGGTTGTTTGGACGTTGCCTTTTTCTCCGCTGCCATGGTGAAACCGATACTACTTAATAGGTGCTGTGGTTATCGGGAACGTCGTACTTTCACCTCGAGTGAGTCGACCACGTCACCGACGTGCTCGCGCAATGTGTTGACAAGTTGCCTCTCGAGGAACTTCAGCTGGGTCGCCCAGGCGTTCTCCACGACCTCCACGGTGAGCACCCCGCGCTCGAGGCGCACCGGTGTCACGTTGTCGGCGACGGTGTCCCCCACGACGGTCCGCCACTGCGAAAAAAGGTCCTTGGCGGCCGGCGCGTCCTTGCCCACTGCACGGCCCAGGTAGCGCCCGAGCAGGTCCCCCAGGCTGCGCACCCTCGGGCCGGCAGGGATGTCGTCCGGGTGGACCTCCTCGATCCCCTCGCCGTAGGCATCGGGGCGTTCGTCGGCGCTCATTGCGGGCCCCCGATGGTGCGGTGGTCGATGACCGCGCCGTTCGAGATGGTGATCACGGTGTCGGGGTGGGCGGCCTCGGGCAGGTTCGCGGCCGTGGTGATGATGACCTGGCCCTTCGGGAGGTGGGCCAGCAGGGCCGCGGCCCGGTCGTTGTCGAGCTCCGAGAGCACGTCGTCGAGCACCAGGAGGGGCGCCACCCCCACCGTGTCGGTGACCAGGCGGTGCACCCCCAGCCGCAGCGCCAGGGCCAGGGTGCGGCACTCTCCCTGGGAGCCCGTGGTCTTGACCGCCATGCCCTTCAGGGAGATCTCCAGTTCGTCTCGGTGCGGCCCGACGGTGCTGACCCCCCGACGGACGTCATCGGCCCGCACGGCGGCCAGGGCGGACGCCAGGCCGGGCCTGCGCCACTCGGGTTCGTAGACCAGTTCCACCGGGGTGGGCACACCGGCAAGGGCCTCGTAGGCCGACAGCACGTGCGGGCTGAGCTGGGCCACCAGTCGGGCCCGCGCGTCACCCAGCCGTGTGCCGAGATCCACGAGTTTCTCGTCCCACACGTCCAGGGTCATCGCAATGTCATCAGTGAGCCGTCCGTTCGACTGCTTCAGAACCACGTTGCGCTGGCGCACAACCCGGTCGACCTCCGCGCACAGTGCGTCGTTCTTGGTCGCCAGTGCGATGAGCGCGTCGTTCATGAACTCTCGCCTCACCGACGGACCCTCGTAGATCAGGGCGAGATCGTTCGG
>JBEGJV010000107.1:0-6854 GCA_041184385.1 Actinomycetota bacterium | reverse complement strand
GCGGCCGCCTTCGCGGAGATGTCAGCGTCGACATCATCACCTGCCGACAGTTCCAGACCGAGAGCACCAGCAATCTCGATGACCGTGGCGCGCAGTGCCGCAACCGTCGATCCTTCACCGGCATCAACCGCGGCGTTCGCGGCACGGACCGTGTCGAAGATGATGGCCATCGCCTGTGTCGTGTCTAGGTCATTGTCCATTGCGGCAATGAACCGTGCCTTGATCGACTCGTCGACCGATCCGCCGCTGAACTGTGTACTGCGCGCGGCAAACGCATCCAGACCGGCGAGAGCCTTCACCGACGCGTCGATGTTGTCCTGGCCGACACGCACCGGGCTGCGGTAGTGCGACTGCAGCAGCAGCATGCGGTACGCGCGCGGGTCGTAGTGCTCGAGCAGGTCGAGCAGGTTCGCCACGTTGCCGAGGCTCTTTGACATCTTCTCGCCCTCGGCGTCCACGACGAAGCCGTTGTGCATCCAGTGGTTTGCGAACGTCTTGCCGAGAGCGACTGCCTGCGCACGCTCGTTCTCGTGGTGCGGGAACCGGAGGTCCGCACCGCCGCAGTGGAGATCGAACCCCTCGCCCAGCAGGTCGAGGCTCATCACCACGCACTCGCTGTGCCAGCCGGGTCGACCGTCCCCCCACGGCGACGGCCACGATGGCTCGCCGGGCTTGGAGAACTTCCACAACGCGAAGTCGGAGGGATGCTTCTTCTCCCCCGCGCCCAGCACCTCGCGGTCGCCGCCGCCGGCGAGCATGTCGTCGAGGCTCTGGTGCGCGAGCAATCCGTAGTCGGGCACGGACGGAACGTTCAGGTACACGCCGTCACTGGTGACATAGGCGCGGTCGAGCGAGATGAGCGTCCCGATCATGTTGACCATGGAGTCCACGTACTCCGTTGCGTGCGGGACGTCGGTCGGGCGCTGCACACCGAGCCTGCCCATTGCCTCGAACCACACGGACTCACACTTCTCGGTGATCTCCTGCCACGGGCGCGACTCGCGGTTCGCCCGGTCGATGATCTTGTCGTCGATGTCGGTGATGTTCGAGACCATCCGCACCGAGAGCCCGGACCACTCCAGGTAGCGGCGCAGGATGTCGTAGACGAGCGTGGCGCGACCGTGGCCGAGGTGCGGCGGGCCGTAGACGGTGGGGCCGCAGAGATAAATGCTGACCGTGCCGGGCGCACGGTCATGAGCCTACGATTTGATTCCTATGTCCGCAGTCCCCGACAAGCCCACCCTCGACGGAATCGAACCCAAGTGGATCGGCACGTGGGACTCTTCGGGCACCTACTCGTTCGATCGTGCGGCCACGCGGGACCAGGTCTTCGCGGTGGACACTCCCCCGCCCACCGTCAGCGGTTCGCTGCACATGGGGCATGTCTTCAGCTACACGCACACCGACACCGTGGCCCGCTTCTGGCGCATGCGCGGCAAGTCCGTCTTCTATCCCATGGGCTGGGACGACAACGGCCTGCCCACCGAGCGCCGCGTGCAGAACTTCTTCGGCGTGTCGTGCGACCCGTCGGTGCCGTACGTGGCCGGGTTCCAGCCGCCGTTCCGTGGTGACCCACCGAAGGACCACAAGGCGGTCCCGGTGTCACGACCGAATTTCATCGAACTGTGCGAGGAGCTGACGGCGCAGGACGAGAAGGTGTTCGAGGACCTGTTCCGCCGGCTCGGTCTCTCCGTCGACTGGTCATTGCTGTACGCCACCATCGACGAGCGGTCACGACGCGCATCACAGCGCGCGTTCCTCCGCAACCTCGCCCGCGGCGAGGCCTACACGCAGGAAGCACCGACACTGTGGGACGTCGACTTCAAGACGGCCGTCGCGCAGGCCGAGCTCGAGGATCGCGAGCGTCCGGGTGCGTACCACACGCTCACCTTCCACAAATCCGACGGTTCGGGTGACATCACGATCGACACCACCCGGCCCGAACTGCTGCCGGCGTGCGTCGCTCTCGTCGCGCACCCCGACGACGACCGGTACAAGCCGGTGTTCGGCTCCACCGTGCGCACACCGTTGTTCAACGTGGAGGTGCCGGTCCTCGCGCACCCGCTCGCCCAGATCGACAAGGGCACCGGCATCGCGATGATCTGCACCTTCGGTGACGTCACTGACGTCATCTGGTGGCGCGAGCTGCAGTTGCCGACGCGCGCGATCGTCGGCAGGGACGGACGCATCCTCCCCGAGGCACCCGAGGGAATCACGGACACACAGGGCCTCGAGCACTACGCCGCACTTGCCGGGAAATCCACGAAGCAGGCACAGACCACGGTCGTCGAGTTGCTGCGTGCGTCGGGCGAGATGACCGGCGAACCGCGCGCGATCACACACCCCGTGAAGTTCTACGAGAAGGGCGACCGACCGCTCGAGATCGTGACGAGCAGGCAGTGGTACATCCGCAACGGCGGCCGCGACGCCGACCTGCGGGCCGCGTTGCTCGGTCGCGGTGCGCAGTTCAGGTGGCACCCGGACCACATGCACCACCGCTACGACAACTGGGTGGAGGGCCTGAACGGTGACTGGCTGGTCAGCCGCCAGCGCTGGTTCGGCGTGCCCGTTCCCGTCTGGTACCCGATCGATGCGAACGGTGAGGTCGTCAACGCGACACCTCTCGTGCCGGACGAATCACGTTTGCCGATCGACCCCAGCACAGACGTGCCCGCCGGGTACGACGAGTCGCAGCGCAACAAGCCGAATGGCTTCACCGGAGACCCCGACGTGCTCGACACGTGGGCCACGTCCTCACTGACACCGCAGATCGCCGGCAAGTGGGGCGACGACGATGACTTGTTCGCGCGTGTCTACCCGTTCGACGTCCGCCCGCAGGGCCACGACATCATCCGCACGTGGCTGTTCAGCACCGTGGTGCGCTCGCACTTCGAGCACGGCCAGGCACCGTGGGCGAACGCGGCGATGTCCGGGTGGATCCTCGACCCCGACCGCAAGAAGATGTCGAAGTCGAAGGGCAACGTGGTCACGCCCATCGACCTGTTCGAGAACTACGGCAGCGACGCCGTGCGTTACTGGGCGGCCAACGCGCGTCCCGGCATCGACACCGCGTTCAGCGAGGACCAGATGAAGGTCGGACGCAAGCTCGCGACGAAGCTTCTGAACGTCACGAAGTTCGTTCTCGGGTTCGGTGAGGTCGACGGCAACGCCGTGCCCACCGAGTCGATCGACATCGCCATGCTGAAGCGCCTTGCCGGCGTCGTGCAGGAAGCAACAACCGCATTCGAGAACTACGACTACGCACGCTCGCTGGAGCGAACCGAATCCTTCTTCTGGTGGTTCTGCGACGACTACGTGGAACTGGTGAAGAGCCGTGCCTACGCGACACACGGCGAGGAGGGCGCTGCGTCGGCACGCGCCGCCCTTGCGCGCGCACTCTCCACCATCCAGCGCCTCTTCGCGCCGATCCTGCCGTTCGCCACGGAGGAAGTGTGGAGCTGGTGGCAGAGCGGGTCGGTGCACCGTGCGCAGTGGCCGACAGCCGCAGACCTCACGGCCGGGACTTCGGGCGATGCTGATGACTCATTCATCGACGCCGTCGGTGGTGCGCTCGCCCTCATCCGTCGTTCGAAGACCGAGGCGAAGGTCAGCCAGCGCGTCGCCGTGGAGAAGGCGGTCATCGGCGGGTCTGCAGCTGCGGTCGCTGCGATCAAGGCGGGGTGGGCCGACATTGCCGACGCGGGATCGGTGCACTCAGTGGAGTTCGTGGAGACGACCGGCGACATCACCGTCGACGTCACGCTCGCACCGCCAGCCGAGTGACCACCTGACCAATTAGGGTCATACGGGTCATGGCGGACTTCCCCAAGCACCCCCACCGCACCGCGCGCCAGAAGGCCCTCGTCGCCGTCAACCTGTTGCTCGCCATGGCGCTCGTGGTCTCGGGATCGGCCATGTTCTACGCCAACTGGAAACTCGGCAACCGCAAGGTGGTCACCATCGACACCCCGGTCGCAGAGGGCGACGGCACCACGAATCTCCCCCAGGGTGATCTCTCCGCCAAGAACTACCTGATCACGGGATCCGACAACGACGAGTGCATCGACCCGAACTCGCCGTTCGCCGGGGGGTTCGGCAACAGGGCCGCCTACGGGGAGCGCAGCGACACGCTGATGATCATCCGCGTGAACCCGAAGGACAACCAGGCGGCCATCCTCTCCTTCCCTCGTGACATGTGGGTGGAGCAAGCCGGGTCCACCCGGCACGGCCGCATCAACTCGAACTTCGACAAGAAGAACCCGAACCGGTTGATCCGCACCATCAAGCAGAACTTCGGCATCAGCATCGACCACTACGTGAACATCGACTTCTGCACGTTCAAGGAAGTGGTGGACGCCGTCGGTGGGGTCCGCGTGCCGTTCACCTACAAGGCGCGCGACCTTCACACCGGTTTCAAGGTGCTGAAGGCACGCGTCTGCTACTCGTTCACGGGTGACCACGCACTCGCCTACGTCCGTTCGCGCCACTACCGCTGGTTCGACCCGAAGACGATGTCCTGGCGCAGCGACGGCACCAGCGACTGGGGACGAATCAGCCGCCAGCAGGACTTCACGAAGCGCATGATCAAGAAGGCGCTCGAGACCTCGCGCACGAACCCGCGCATCGCCACCAACATCCTGAACGCCGCGCTGAAGAACGTCATCACCGATGACCAGGTGACACCGCTTCTCCTGCTGCAGCTCGGCCAGGCCATGCGCAACTTCAATGCCGACACCATGGGCAGCTACACCATGCCCGGTGTCGGGCAGTTGATCGGCAAGGACTCAGTGATCGTGCCCGACCTCACCGGCGATGTAGCCACCAAGATCCTCGCCGTGTTCCAGGGCAGGGCCAGCCTCTCCCAGAAGGTGGTCGGCGCATCCACCGCACCGCTCGAGTCGACGTCGATGGTGGTCACCACGGTCGGAGCGGTGTCGGCGGCCGCTGTCGGGGCGGGTCAGGCAGTGAGTGCCGTCACCACCACGGTGCCCGCGGCTGTTCCGACCACCGTGAAGCCGTCAGTGACATCGTCGACGCGGCCCGTCACCACCACGACACTGCCGTCAGTCGTGATCGAGAACAACCGTCGAGGCGTGATCCCGCCCGATGACCCGAACTGCCAGTACTGATCACTCCAGAACGCGTGCGAGAACCTCGGGGATCTCACTCGGCCCGCTGACGAGCGCGAGACGCGCGCCCACACGCCCGGCAAGAACCTTTGCCTCGTCGTGGTCGTCGGTCGGCGCGATGATCACCAGTTCCTCCACGGCACCTGCTGCCGCCTCGACATCGCCCTCCACGGTGGCACGGCAGTCACTCAGCAGAACGGCGACGCGGCGTCCAGCGCGCGAGCGCATCAATTGCTGCTGTGCGACGAGCAGTGCGCCCGCGAGGTCGGTGGTGCCGAACCCGCGCAGCGTCAGGACGTCGTTCACCACTCTCTCCGGGGACTTCGGCACGTCCTGTGACTTCGCGACGATGACGTCCTTGCCGAACGCGAGCACGCTGTAGTCATCCGGGTTGCGGCTGGCAACGGCGGCGGCGGCAACGGCTGACGTCGCGAGCGGCTTGCCTCCCATCGAACCACTGCGGTCCACCATCAGGCACAGCGCCGTGCCGGGTTTGCGCCACCCGCGGATGCGCAGGCCGTTCTCGTCGGGTGCCACCCCGTGACGCAGTTCGTTCAGTGCATCAAGACTCGCATCGATGTCGATGTCACCGGCCTCCGGTGCGTACGGCTGCTCGACGATCTTCCCGATCCCGCGTGGGCGCGACCGCCCCTTGTTCGCGATCTCGAGCATCAAGCGACCGGCAAGACGGCGGGCGAGGTCCCGCAGCTTCGGGTCGGTGGCACCGGTGAGGTCGGCGAGCATCCCGAGCATGTCATCGGGGTTCTGCTGCATCTGCTCGTCGACGGCGGCTTCGTCGAGTTCGCCCACCTCCGGCGACACCTGCTCGAAATTCTCGTGCTTGGCGAGGTCACGGCGCGCCGTGGTGCGCTTGCCCGCCTCGGCGACGGCCTGATCGGCTTCGTCGCCCTCCTTCGTTACCGGGGACTGGTGCCCCTGTTCGGGGCTGCCGCTTTTCCCGGGCCCGGCTCGCCGTCGGCGCGACCGAACACCGATGACCAGATGTCGGTGATGATCTCCTCGGAGGTGCGCGCGCCTCCCTCGCGCACGCGGACACGACCGGAGAGCGAGACGAGCGCAGCGTCGAGAGACACCGAACGATCGTCCACCGTGGTGCTGCGGAGCGAGGAAAGCGACATGGCAACCATCGAGAAGTCCACCGCGCCGCGCACCGACGAACCGACGCGCAGTTCCGGGTGCGTGCGCGTCGCCCGCGTGACCTCGACGACCTTCTCCTTGAAGGATGCCGCGAGTGTGTTCGCACCGAGGGCCCGCTCCACGATGGCGAGTTCCTCTTCGGCCGACTGGTACGACATCGCGACACGGCACACGCGGTCGTACACGGCACCCGAGATGCGCGCCGTTCCGACGGCATCGAACGGGTTCATCGCTGCGACGAGACGGAATCCAGGGGCGGCAGCAACTCGTCCGAGACGAGGCACCGTGATCTCGCCCTCGCTCATCACGGTGATGAGCACATTCAGGGTCTCTTCCGGGATGCGGTTGATCTCCTCCACGTACAGCAGTGACCCGTCACGCAGTGCCGACACCAACGGGCCGTCCACGAAGACGTCAGGGTCATAGCCCTCGTTCAGAACGCGAGCGGGGTCGAAGTGGCCGACGAGACGAGCAGGCGTGAGCTCCGCGTTGCCCTCCACGAACTCGAAACCGATGCCGAGCCCTGTGGACACGGCGCGCAGCAGCGTGGACTTGCCGGTGCCCGGG
>JBEGJV010000106.1:0-5952 GCA_041184385.1 Actinomycetota bacterium | reverse complement strand
GTGATGTAGAGGGTCTGACCGGTGGCGGCGCGCACCTGGCCGACGATCATCCGCTCGCCGTCGGCGGTGGGCACGTGCAGCATTAGGTCGGCGAAACAGAGATCAGCGAGCATCCCCCACTCGCCCACCAGGTTCACGATGTGGGCGGTCTGCTCTTTCGACAGCGATGTGTGTTGGCGTGCGAGTTCGCCGACTGTGGCCATGGGGTGTCCTCCGCCAGCAAGTCTGCCCTATGCGCCGCGGAGGGCGGTGGCTATCCCGCCGAGCACCGACCCGTCGCCCGATGATTGCTCGGCGGCGACGGTTTCCGGGACGAGAACCACGGGTGAACCGATGGCCCGCAGCGCCGTGACTCCCGTTGCGTGACGCGCGGCGACGGTGCGCCTGTGCGAGAAGGCATCGCGCATGCCGGCGAGCGCGAGGTCGACGTCGATTCCCGTCCCTGCCGAAGCGGAGACGGCCTCACGTGACGGCAGGGTCTCATCACCGGTGTCCGTCACCAATCTGTTCACGACGACACGGTCGAGCACGTAGCGACGCCGACCGAGCTCTGATGCCATGAACGTGGCCTCCCGGCAGGCAGCGGGTTCGGCGGTCGTGACGACGACGAACGACACGCGGTCCGAGGTGAGCAGCGACTCGACTGCCTGCGCACGGGCAACGAACCCGGACTCCATCGACTGCAGCAACGTGAAGAACTCGGCGATGTCGCCGAGGAACTGCGCGCCGAGCAGCCTGTCGGCGATCTGCAGGAACGGCTTCGAGGCGAGCGTCAGGAGCCGCGACCGGTACGGCAGGGTCAGCCATTGCAGCAGGCGCCCGCCGAAGAACTCCCTCATCCGCCGCGGCGCATCGAGCAGGTCGAGCGCATTGCGGGACGGCGGCGTGTCGATCACCACCAGGTCGAATTCGGGCGACGAGGCGAGTTCGTTGATCTGTTCCATCGCGATGTAGTCGTGGCTGTTCACGAAGCGGGCGGTGATGTTGTCGTACAGGGGGTTGCGGAGCACGCGCTCGGCGGATTTCGCATCGCGGGCGTGGCGCCGGATCAGGGAGTCCCACCCGGCCTTCGTGTCGAGCATCGACACGGCGAGGGAGCCCGGTCCGTCCACCGCCACCGCCGACACGTCATGGCCGATCGAGCCGAGCCCGAGCGCCTGCGCGAGACGTCGTGCTGGGTCCACGGTGACCACGAGGACGTGCTCTCCCGACCGCGCCGCATTCAACCCGATTGCCGCCGATGTGGAGGTCTTCCCCACGCCGCCGCTGCCGCACACGATGACGAAGCGCGGGGTCACCGTGCGTCCCGGTCCGTGTCGGTCCCGAACGTGGACGAAACCGCGTCCACCAGTGCACGTCCCGTCTCGTCCCGCAGCACGATGACGCGCAGATCGTCGTTCGGCAACGCGGTCCGCAGGACCCCGATCTGTGCATCCTGTTCGGCACGCCGTGCCGATGCAGCAAGAACGGTCGCCGCGTGCCGAGGTGACGTGGACGCGAACCACGGATCGGCGGCGAGCACCACCGTGTCGTGGTCCGGTCGCGGTTCCACCGCGTTCACGATGACCTCTGCAATCTCGGTCTTCGTCTCCGAACGGAGTTTCTGCACGAGCGATACCGTCTCGGTGATCGGCAGTTCCTCCGGCGTCGTCACGACGACGACACCGCACTGTTCGGGGTCGTCGAGTATGTCCAGCATCCAGCTCGTCTGGTCACGCAACGGCCCCCGCGGGACGAGCGAACGGATCGTGCGCGGGGACGAGATCTGCGCGACCACGTGCCCAGAGGCCTCCGCGTCGACGATCACCAGGTCGAAGTGTTTCTCCTTGACCTCCCAGCACACCTTGCCGACGGCGAGCACCTCGCGAACTCCCGGAGCGGCATCAGCAACAAAGTCGAAGGTGGACGCGAGCGGGCCGATCTTGGTGACGAGCGGGATGCGCAGGTGAATGCGCAGGTACTCACGCAGGGACTGCTCCGTCTGCATCACCATGACGGAGAGGTTCGGCGCCACGGTCACGGGGTCATAGCCGATGTCGGATGCATCAAAGAGGGCCCCGATCGAACCCTTTGCGTCCATCTCCACGAGGAGCGTCCGCTTCCCCTCGTTCGCTGCGCGCACCGCGAGAGCGGATGCGATGGTCGATTTGCCCGTGCCGCCCTTGCCCGTGACGAACAGCAGGCGCCGCTGCAGCAGCGGGACCAGGTCAGCCGCCGAAGCCGATGCGCGGGCCGTTGTCGCCCGAGCCGATCTCGACGAACGCGATCTTCGCGGTGGGTACCGCGACGTCGCGGCCCTTCTTGTCCGTCAGCCACAGGGTGACCGTCTTGCCGGCGAGTGCGTCGTCGATTGCAGCCTTCAGGGCGTCGCGCTTCGTGGCGTCGTCGTCCATCTCGAGGGAGATCTCACGGGGCGACTGGGTGATGCCGATGCGAATGTCCACTGATGACTCCGTTTTCTCGGGTGGGTGTTGCACCCACGGTACAGGTTCAGCCCAGCTTCAACTTGCTGCTGAAGATGCGCTTCGGGCGCATGGCCACGATCTGGTCGGCGAGTGCATGGAACGCGGCCCCTGCCTCCGACTCCGGTGCGACGGCAGCGATCGGCTTGCCGTCGTCACCACCCTCGCGCAACTGCGCGACGAGAGGGATCTGCGCCATCAACGGCACGTCGAGCTCGTCGGCCAGTTCCTTGCCGCCGCCGGCACCGAAGAGTTCGTACCGCTTGCCGTCGTCGCCGGTGAACCACGACATGTTCTCGATGACACCGCGCACGGGCAGGTTGACCTTCTTCGCCATGGCGGCGGAGAGACGTGCCACCTTCTGGGCCGCGGGCTGCGGCGTGGTGACGACGAGAACTTCTGCCTTCGGCAGGTACTGGCTGAGCGAGAGTGCGATGTCGCCGGTTCCGGGCGGCATGTCGATGAGCAGGTAATCGGGCTCGTCCCAGAACACGTCGGTGAGGAACTGCTCGAGCGCCTTGTGCAGCATCGGCCCGCGCCAGATGACGGCCTCGCCGTCCGGCACGAAGTAGCCGATGGAGATGCAGCGCACACCGTGTGCCTCGGGCGGCAGCAGCATGTTGTCGATGACGACCGGGTCGCGGTCCGCTCCGAGCATGCGCGGGATGGAGAAGCCGTAGATGTCGGCGTCGACGATGCCCACCTTGAAACCCTTCGCCGCAAGCGCGACCGCAAGATTGGTGGTGACGCTGCTCTTGCCGACGCCGCCCTTGCCGGACGAGATGAGCAACGGCTTCGTCTTCGAGTCCTTCGCGGCGAACGGGATCGCGCGTCCCTCTGCATGACCGTGCGCCTGGCCCGAGCCGGCCGTTGATGCAGGGTCGCCGTTCAGCATGATGCGCACCTTCTGGCGCTCCTCGTCGTTCATCACGCCGAAGTCGATGGACACATTGCCGCCGGGCGCCATCGGCACGATCGCGGCGTTGACGCGGTTCTGGATCTCGTTGCGCATCGGGCAACCGGCAACGGTGAGCACCACCGTGAGCGACACGCCGTTCGCGGTGACCGCGACATCACGCACCATCCCCAGGTCGACGATGGAGCGGTGCAGTTCGGGGTCTTCGACGGGGCGAAGGGCCTCGATGATCTGCTCGGGGGTTGCTGTCATTGTGGGCTCCGGGGGGTTCGGGGAATTTGCACTACGGCGATAGGTAGAATACCGACATGGCAGAAGTGACCACCACCCCGGTGATGACCCCGAAGGCGTTCACCGCCACGATGTCGGCCATCACCTCTGCTTTCGGTGATCCCACGCGACGTGCCATCTATCTCTTCGCCCGCGAGCACGACCACGGCGTCACCGCCAGTCAGGTCGCCGACAAGTTCGACCTTCACGCGAACGTCGCGCGCCACCACCTCGACAAACTGGCCGCCGGCGGTTACCTCGAGGTCAACGTCGGGCGCGCGCAGGGTGCCGGCGCCGGCCGTCCGTCGAAGCACTACAAGGTGGCGAGCACCGCACAGGAACTCGAACTCCCGGTCAAGACCGACGATCTCGTCCTCTCGTTGCTCGGCAAGTCGCTCGCCGCGCTGCCCGAGAAGCAGGCGCACGAACTGGCCGAGCAGGTCGGTCGTGAGTACGGCACCGCCATGGCGGCGAGCCTCACCGGTGTCGACGTGAACGCGGGTCACCGCTCGTTGCGCTCGGCAATCCAGGCCGTCGCCGACGCACTCACCGCGCACGGTTTCGCCGCGCATGCGGATGCATCCAACAACAAGATGCGGATCGTCACCAGTCACTGCCCGTTCGGTGACGTTGCCATCGACCACCCCGTCATATGCGCCGTCGAGCGCGGCATGGTGAAGGGAATGCTCGAGGCCCTCTACGGCGAGACGAACCCCGAGACCATCGGCTCCATTCCCGAGGGTGACAGCCTCTGCATCACCACGGTCTGATTCCGCCCCGCGGGACGTTCATCACTCACTGATACCTTCGGCAGGAAAGCCGCCACCACAGACAGGAACAACCATGACCGCTCTGGACAACTCCACCACCGGCATCATCTCCACCGTTGCGAAGGTCCGCGAGACCTACGACGCACGCGTCACGCGCCCGCTGGAGTGGCGCCGCAGCCAGCTGAAGGCCATGATCGCGATGCTCGACGAGAACGAGTCGCGTTGGTCGGACGCGCTCCGGCAGGACCTCGGCAAGCCGACCATCGAGGGTTTCATCACCGACATCGCGTTCGTCATCGGCGAGATCGAGTCGATGATCAAGAACCTGAGGAAGTGGAACAAGCCCGAGCGCGTCGGTTCGCCGATCGTCACGCAACCCGCGAAGTCGGTGCGGATCCCCGAGCCGCTCGGAACTGTCCTCGTCATCGCGCCGTGGAACTACCCGATCCAGCTGCTGCTGGTGCCCGCTGCCGGCGCGATCGCCGCCGGCAACGCGGTCGTGATGAAGCCGTCGGAGGTGTCCGCCGCCACGTCGAAGCTGCTCGCCGAACTGTGCCCGAAGTACCTCGACACGAACGCGATTGCACTCGTCGAGGGCGGCGTGCCGGAGACCACCACATTGCTCGAGCAGGCATGGGACCACATCTTCTACACGGGCAACGGGACCGTCGGACGCATCGTCATGGCCGCCGCCGCGAAGAACCTGACGCCTGTCACCCTGGAACTCGGAGGCAAGAGTCCCGTCATCATCGACGAGACCGCGAACCTGCGCGTTGCCGCACGCCGTCTTGCGTGGGGCAAGTGGCTGAACGCCGGCCAGACCTGCATCGCACCCGACTACGTGCTCGTGAACGAATCCGTGCGCGCCCCGTTCATCGACGAGGTGCAGAAGGCAATCACCGAGTTCTACGGCGCCGACCCGCACGCGAGTGCCGACTACGGCCGCATCGTCTCGCAGCGCCACTACGAGCGCCTCGCGGGCATGCTCGGCAGCGGCACGGTCGCTGTCGGTGGCGACGCCATCGCGGACGACCGCTACATCTCCCCCACCGTGCTCGTCGATGTCGACATGGACTCGAAGATGATGGACGAGGAGATCTTCGGGCCGCTTCTGCCCGTCATCCCGGTGTCGTCGGTGAACGAGGCCGTGTCGTTCATCAACTCCCGTCCGCACCCGCTTGCCCTCTACAGCGAGAACAAGAACGTGGTCGACATGGTCCTCGACCAGACCACCTCGGGCGGCGTCACGGTGAACGGGACGCTGATGCACATCACGAACCCGAACCTGCCGTTCGGCGGCATCGGCGAATCGGGCATGGGCGCGTACCACGGCAAGTCCAGCGTGCGCCTCTTCCAGCACATGAAGCCGGTACTGAAGCGCGGCACGAAGTTGGACCCGTCGCTCGCCTACCCGCCGTACAACGACCGCAAGGCGAAGATCTTCCGCAAGGTCCTCTGACATTCGCGCGGCACTGACCGCGTTCTCACGTCGCCGGCAAACGGGGTGTCAGTCGCCCCAGACGCGCTGCTCGCG
>JBEGJV010000105.1:0-5724 GCA_041184385.1 Actinomycetota bacterium | reverse complement strand
TCCATCAGTTCCTCGCGGTCGCGGAAGTAGTTGTAGAAGGTGCCGTGGGAGACACCGGCCCGTGCCGCCACCTCGGTGAGGCTGAATCCCTCGCCGCTCTCGGCCAGCACCCGGAGTGCCGCGTCGAGGAGCGTCTGGCGGGTGCGCGACCTCTTCTTGTGGCCGCGCGTGAGGGGTGCGGCATCGGCATGAATCGTGGGAACCATCAGGTTGACATTGTTGTCAATAATGACAACAATGTCAATTATGAGTGCTCCATCCTTCCGACTCCGACTCGGTCACGCCACGATTCCCGCACGAGACATCAATGCGATGGTCGCGTTCTACACCGAGGTCCTCGGGTTCCACGTGACCAACCGCGGCGAGCCGGTTCCGGGCATGGGCGAGATGGCCTTCATCTCGCAGACACCCGATGAGCACCACCAGATCGTTCTCGTGCAGACGCCGGACCCTGCTGCACGGTCGTTCGTGCTGGCCGACCATCTCGCATTCCACGTCGACTCGCTCGACCAGCTTCGTGAGTTGTCGCAGCGACTCACGGATGCGGGCAACACGAGTGCGATCCCCATCAACCACGGCAACGCATGGTCGGTGTACTTCACCGACCCGGAGGGCAACGGACTCGAGTGCTACCTCGACACGCCGTTCCACGTTGCGCAGCCCTATGGCGACGGTCTCGACCTGTCGATGTCGGACGTCGAGATCGAGGAACTGACGCGCGCGAAGTTGTCGACGCAGCCAGAGTTCCAGCCGTTCCCGCAATGGCGCGCAGCGATGTCCGAGCGTCTGGCAAAGGAAGGGCGCTGACCATGGATCTCGGGATCGCCGGCCGCAGCGCGATTGTCTGTGCCTCCAGCAAGGGACTGGGGTTCGCCAGTGCCAGCGCACTCGCGCGTGAGGGCGTGAACGTGGTCCTCAATGGGCGTGACGAGACGACGCTCGCCGCGGCACGTGAACGGATCCTGAAGGAACACAACGTGAGGGTCGGGACCGTCGCCGGAGACATCACGCAGCCCGCAACGCAACAGGCGTTGCTGGCCGCATGTCCCGAGCCGGACATCCTCGTGAACAACAACGGTGGGCCTACGCCGGGTCGCTTCGCCGACTGGGACCGCGACGCGTGGATCGCCGCACTCGATGCGAACATGCTCGCGCCGCTCGCAATGATCCGTGCCGTCATCGAGGGAATGCAGGAACGCCGTTTCGGGCGCATCGTGAACATCACCTCGGCGATGGTGAAGACGCCGATGTCGCCGATGGGTCTGTCGACAGGCGCGCGCACCGGGCTCACCTCGGTTGCCAAGTCGCTCTCGAAGGATGTCGCGCACGCGAACGTCACGATCAACAACCTGCTCCCCGAGCGCTTCGACACGGAGCGCCAGCAGCAGATGGCCAACGTGCACGCGAAGATGGCGAACATCTCGGTCGAGGAGGCGTACGCCCACATGGCGAAGTCGATTGCCGCCGGCCGACTTGGGCGCCCGGAGGAGTTCGGTGACGCCTGTGCCTTCCTGTGCAGCGCGCAGGCCGGCTACATCAGCGGCCAGAACCTGCAGCTCGACGGCGGTTCGTTCGCCGGGTTGATGTGACCATGTCGGAGACCGTGGAAGTCCCGTATCTCATCGTCGGTGCCGGCCCGGTCGGTCTGACGGCGGCGCGGCTGTTGTCGAACGCCGGCAAGAAATGCATGGTGGTGGAGAGACGTGATGGTCCGCAGCGCAACCCGGCGGCCCACGTGGTGAACTCGCGGACGCTCGAGATCCTCCGTCAGGCCGGTTTCGACATGGAGCGGATTTCTGCCATTGCGCAGAACCCGGCTGATGCCGGTCACGTCAATTTCGTGACGCGGTTGAACGGACAACTCATCGGGCAACTGCCGTTCGAGCGCCAGGGTGACGAGATCTTCGCGGTGACGCCGCACCCGTTGCGCAACATCTCGCAGCATCGCCTCGAACCGATCATGTCGGCCGAGGTGGGGGCATCCCCGTTGGTTGACCTCCGGTACGACACCGAATGGGTGTCGGCGGTGCAGTCAGGGACGGATGTCGTGTCGGTCATCCGTGACGTGCGGACCGGCAATGAAGTCACCGTCCGCAGTTCGTTTCTGATCGGTGCCGACGGCGCGGGAAGCTCGGTGCGCAAGTCGAGCGGCATCGACATGATTGGGCCTGCCGGCCTGCAGAGCTTCGTTGCCATTCACTTCCGCGGGAACCTCCGCAGGTATGTGGGTGACCGTCCGGGTGCGCTGCACTTCGTGATGGACCCGGAAGCCAGCGGGACCTTCATCGCGCACGACATCGACAAAGAATCGGTCTTCATGGTCGGCTTCGACCCGGGAACCGAGACGGTGGATGACTACGACCACGACCGCTGCGCACGGATAGTCCGCAATGCAATCGGTGACGAGGCGGCAGACATCGAGATCGTGGGTGCGGGCACCTGGCACATGACCGCTCAGGTGGCGGAACGTTTCAGGGACCGGCGGATCTTCCTCGTCGGTGACGCGGCACACCGGTTCCCGCCGACCGGCGGAATGGGCCTGAACACAGGCGTCGCTGACGCACACAACCTCGTGTGGAAGCTGCTTGCGGTGGAGAACGGGAACGCGACCCCGGGACTTCTCGACACGTACGAGTCCGAGCGTCGACCCGTGGCTGAGGTCAACTGCCATCAAAGCCTGACGAATGCGTTCAAGATGGTGATTCTTGCGGGTGCACTTGGGCTGCATCCCGGGTCGACCAGCGATGACCTGGCGGCCACGCTTGCCGACCCGTCACAACGCGATGCGATTGTGGCGGGTGTGCAGGAGCAGGCGACGCACTTCGACATGCTCGGTCTGCAGCTGGGTTACGTGTACGAGACGTCGTTGAACCCCGGCACGGCCGTGAAACCCGAGGATGTCGACCCGACGCCGTTCCGGCCGGACGGTCGCATCGGCTCCAGGTTGCCTCACGCGTGGCTGGACGACGGTCGGTCCTCGCTGGATCTGGTGGCTGACGACTCGCTCACTCTGGTGACGTTCGGTGCGCACGACGAATGGCGCGCGGCGATGACCGCTGCGGCGCCGTGGTGCGAGCACGTGCGAATTGGTGTGGATGCGTCGATGAGCGATGTGTGGCGAGAGACCTGCGGGATCGACCCGGATGGTGCCTTGCTCGTTCGGCCTGACCAGCACATCGCATGGAAGTCGAGCGGGAAACTGGACGGGGCCATGGGCAGTCTTGCCACGGTGCTCTCGCAAGTGATGAAAGGATGAGGTGTCCTCAATGAGGGTCGTTGTGGTTGGTGCGGGCATCGGCGGGATGACCGCGGCGCTTGCTCTGGCGAGAGACGGTCACGATGTCTGGGTGCTCGAGCGGGCACCGGGCGTGTCGCCACTCGGCGCCGGACTGCAGGTCAGTGCAAATGCCCGTCGCGTCCTCGCGCACCTCGGCCTCGGCGAGGTGTTCAGGGCCATTGCCACCGAGCCGTCGAGAATCGTCGTGCGACGATGGGAGGACGATTCGATGATAGGCGAGGCGCCCCTCACCGGCGTCCACGACGCGAAGTTCGGTCATGCGTTCGCCAATGTCTCTCGGAACGACCTTGCCGGGATCCTGGCGGATGCAGCAGTGGCAATGCCGAACATCGACGTGCGGTTCGGCGTGATGGTCAATGCAATCGACCGGTCCGGCGAACGAACAGTGGTGCGGTGCTCCGACGGAGCATTCGAAGCCGATGTGGTGATTGGTGCGGACGGGATCCATTCGGTCGTGAGGAGCGTCGTGGCAGGAGCCGACAATCCACGGTTCTCCGGCTGGGCCGCCTTCCGTGCGCAGGTTCCTCGAGACCGTGTGGGTCACCTGCCCGTCGAGACGACCAACCGCGTCGGTCCGGGTGCGCACGTGGTGTCCTACTTCATCGGCCGCAACCGGAGCCATCTGAACCTGGTGTTCATCGCGCCGGAGTCGGAATGGAAGGGCGAGTCGTGGACGGAACCAACGAGCCTCGACTCCTTGCGCAACGCGTTCGTTGGTTGGTCCCCGCAGTTGCAGGAACTCATCGATGCAGTGGAGGAGCCGGTGTACCGGTGGGCGTTGTACGACCGAGAACCGCTGGCAACGTGGTGTGACGGCCCGGTGGCATTGCTCGGTGACGCTGCCCACCCGATGCTGCCGTTCATGGCTCAGGGTGCGTGCCAGGCAATCGAGGACGCCGCGGTGCTTGCACGGTGTCTCGAAGGGGTCGACCCCGAGGAACGTTCCGTTGCGCGGGCACTCATGACGTACGAGTCCACCCGCATGGAACGGGCAACACGAATCCAGGGAGGCTCGTACTTCAACCGGATTGTCTTCCACTATCCCGACGGCGAGGAGCAGGTGGCCCGTGATGCCATGTTCGGTGCGGATGGGTGGTCTTCGGCAACTGACTGGGTGTACGAACACGACGCCCTCACGACACCGTTGGTCTCCTGAGTCGGGCGTTCTTGTTCGGCCAGTCGTCGGCGAAGAAGTCGTTTGCCCGCGCCGTCAGAGTTTCGTTGCAATCAATGTAAAGAGCCCCATAAACCCGGCGGTCATGATGGTTGCCAATGCCCACATCGCTCCAGCCAGATGATTGATCCGGCCGTCCAACCGGGCAATTTCCCTTTCGAGTCGGGCGATGTCGGCTTGGTGGGCGAGATCACTAGCTTCGATGCGCCGTTCGAGCCGGGCGATGTCTTGTGCGCGTGCGAGGTCGCTTGCATCGATCCGCTGTTCGAGCCGGGAGATGTCGATCTGACGTGCAAGATCGCCCCAGCCAGCAGGAGGAAGATGCTCCACGATGATGTCACCAATCCTTTCCCCGTGACACCTGCGTAGTTCCGCGAGCATGTCGAGCCGGTCGGCTTCAGTGATCTGCATGGTATTCCCCTTGAATGACGTCAAACACAGGGAATGTGCGCAAACCGATTCCACACGCGGTACATCAGGAAAGTTTTCCGCGGACCATCTCGTCCGCACACATTCAGGTGCGAGATTTGCGGCACCGTTCACTGCAGTAGGTCACGCTCTCCCAGTCTCGTTCCCACTTCTTCCTCCACTCGAAGAGGAGACCGCACACGGGACAGGTCTTCGGTGGGTGACCGTTCTTGGTTCGAGCCTGCCGGGCCATGTCCGGGGAATAGGTGCGCGAGATCAGCCGGGCACGCGGAACAAACGCAGCTGCAGCGCGACCAGCGAGTAGTACCCGATGACGGTGGAGAGCTCGATCACGCCGGCCTCACCGAGCAGTTCGACGGCGCGGGCATAGGACGCATCGTCGAGGTCACCGTTCTCCAGCAACGCACGCGAAGCGATCAGAACGCAGGCCTCTTTCGGGTCGGCCAACTCGAGCGGAGCCTTCGTGGCAATCGCTGCCATCTCCGCGTCCGTCAGCCCGGCCGTGCGGCCGATGGCCTCGTGCGCGGACCGCTCGAACTCGCTCTGCTGGTGGGCCGCCACGCACAGGATGGCAATCTCCCTGGCGCGCTCGGAGAGTGACCCCCTGAAGAGGATGATCCCGCCGAGCCTCTGCAACGCACCGCCGAGCCGCGGTTCGTGCACCATCAGGTTGAACGGACCGACCAACGAGCCGTCGGGATTCGTCATCTTCACGTCTGGCCCCTCGTTCTTCGTGAGCTGGTCGTAGAGCTCCCGCTGCTTCGGGTTCATCCGGTCGGGCGTGAGCATCGTGAGACGTGACATGGACCGATGGTACTTCTGC
>JBEGJV010000104.1:5765-11622 GCA_041184385.1 Actinomycetota bacterium | reverse complement strand
ATCCTCGGGCAGTTGTCCGACCGCCACGGAAGGCGCCCCGTTCTTGCTCTGTCGATCTTCGGCACGGCCATCGGTTACTTCATGTTCGCCGTCGGCATCGTCACGGCCAACATCCCGTTGCTCTTCGCCTCGCGCGCACTCGACGGTCTCACCGGCGGCAACCTGGCCGTTGCCAACGCGGCCATCGGTGACATCAGCACGAACGAGAACAGGGCGAAGAATTTCGGCGTTCTCGGTGCCGCGTTCGGCATCGGATTCGTGGTGGGTCCCTACATCGGCGGCAAGCTCAGCACCCCACACGTCAGCTTCTACGGATTGTTCGACACACCCGGCTGGTTCGGTGCCACCACGCCCTTCTGGTTCGCCGGCGGCATGTCACTGCTGAACTGTCTCCTCATCCTCACCACACTTCCCGAGACTCTCGTGACCAAGGTCGAGGGAGGGAGAATCGCACTGGGTCGCGCCCTGCACAACGTGAAGGCAGGGTTCACATCCGACCGTCTGCGCGTCGTGCTGCTGTCGATGTTCCTCTTCAGCGGCGGCTTCACGTTCTTCACGTCCTTCTTCGGTGTGTACCTGCGCAACAACTTCGAATTCAGCGCGTCGAAGACGGGTGACTACTTCGCGTACGTCGGGATATTCATTGCCCTGTCACAGGCCGTTCTGGTGCGCAAGGTCGCACCGCACCTGCCTGACTGGAAGGTGCTGCGGTTCAGCATGTTCGGCACCGCCGCAGTCCTCGCGATCTTCTTCTTCGCGCCCGCCGGTCAGCAGATGTGGGTGTACCTGCCGGTGCCGTTCTTCGCGGCGTTCAACGGCCTCTCGATGGCCAACTCGCAGTCACTGGTGTCCAGGTCGGCCGAGTTCGGCAAGCAGGGCGAGGCTATGGGAATCTCCTCCAGCGTGAGCAGCCTCGCGCAGGTGCCCGCCTCGGTTCTCGTGGGTTACATCACGTCCGGCATCACGTCGGCACAGCCGCTCATCGTCGCGTCACTGTGCATCACGGCCGGCGGACTGGTGTTCCTGTTCCTGTTCAAGCCGAAGTACGTGAACGACGCACCGTTCAGTGGCGCACCCGCGGGCGCCCCCCACTGATCAGTTGTAGTCGACTGCCGAGAAACTGCTGATCTTGTCCAGCCTGTGCTGGGCGTCGATCAGGCGGACGGTTCCGCTGCGCGAACGCATGACCAGGCTCTGCGTGTGAACAATGCCCGGTGTGTAGCGCACGCCGGTCAGGAGCTCGCCGTCGGTGACACCGGTGGCGGCGAAGAAACAGTTGTCGCCCTTCACCAGGTCGTTGGTCGTCAGGATGCGGCTGAGGTCGTAGCCGGCCGACGTGGCCGCCGTACGCTCCTCGTCGTTGCGGGGCCACAGCCGGCCCTGGATCTCCCCGCCCATGCACTTCAAGGCGGCAGCCGCGACGACACCCTCGGGCGTGCCACCGATGCCGAACATGATGTCCACGCCTGCCCGGGGCCAGCACGTCGCGATCGCAGAGAAGATGTCGCCGTCCGAGATCAACTTGATTCGTGCGCCACTGGAACGCACCTCGTCGATGAGGCCGTCGTGCCGCGGCCGGTCGAGGATCATCACGGTGAGGTCACGCACGCTCTCACCCTTCGCCTTTGCCACCCATTTCAGGTTCTGGGTGGGGGAGGCGGTGATGTCGATGGATCCGACGGCATCGGGTCCGACCGCGATCTTCTCCATGTAGAAGCACGGGCCCGGGTCGAACATGGTGCCGCGCTCGCTGACGGCGATCACCGAGATCGCGTTTCCGCGGCCCGACGCCGTGAGTGACGTCCCGTCGATGGGGTCGACGGCGACATCGGTCTCCGGGTGCGAACCGTCGCCGACGATCTCGCCGTTGAACAGCATCGGGGCGTCGTCCTTCTCGCCCTCGCCGATGACGACGAGCCCGGTCATGGGGACGGTGCTCAGCACGGTGCGCATGGCGTCGACTGCCGCGCCGTCCGCGCCGTTCTTGTCGCCACGGCCCACCCAGCGTGACCCGGCCATCGCGGCTGATTCGGTCACGCGGACGAGTTCGAGGGCCAGGTTTCGGTCGGGACGCTGTGCGGGCATACACAGAACCTAGTTGGCTCACTAGCCTGCGCTCGTGCCCCGTCTGCCCGTTGACATGTGCCTGCCGGGTACGGAAATCACGGACGCACAGGTTCACCCGTCCGGGAACCTCGTCTCGGCGTTGGTGACGAGGCCGACCGACGACGGACCGGTCACGGACCTGAAGATCTTCGGGGTGAGCGACGGTTCCGAGGCCACCCTCAGTTTCGATGCAGGGCTGTCCGGCGGGCGCGGGCTGTCCGGCGGGATGCACGTGTGGAGACCGGACGGTGCCGAACTTCTCGCATGCTGCCGTGACGGTCGTGTGGTCCGTGCGATTTTCGAGGGCGGGTCCCACGCCCATTCACGGGCTCTCGATATTCCCTTCGGGGCGTCGTGGTCGACCCCGCAGTACTCGCGCGACGGCAAACGGGTCGCGCTGGTGGCTGACTGGACGAAGCTCGCCGTGCACAACATCGCTGCGGCCGAATGGGGGACCGTTTACGACGCAGTCGACGGGTACGCCATGGACGCGGCGTGGCACCGCGGTGGTGCGACATGCCACGCGTGGACACGACCCGAGATGGCGTGGACGTCGAGTTTCGTCCTGGGCATCGCACAGGACAGGGGCGTGGCGGTGCAGCAGCCCCGCGGTTCGCTCCATCATGATGCATTCGGGTGGATCACCGACGAGAACGGCGTGGCGAACGTGCTCATCGAGGGTGACGACATCGTGGGCGAGACCGTGATCATCGAGGACGAGTGCGAGCACGGCGGGCCGACGTGGGGGCCGGGCCAACGCACGTGGTGCTTCAACTCCGACGGCACGAAGGTCGCGTACACGCGCAACGAGGCCGGGTTCGGGAGCCTCTGGGTCTATGACCGCCTCACGGAGGAACGTCACATGGTGGCGCGCGCGGTGCACGGGTGTCTCTCCTGGAACGGTGACACCCTCGCCGCCATCCGCAGTGGGGCCCGCACGCCGCAACAGCTGGTCGCCTACGACGTCTCCGACCCGCCGCGTGCCGAACGGAAGATGTCGGTGTCGTACGAGGACACGCGGTGGAAGTCCGAGTTCGACGACGAACTCGTCGAACCGAGCGTGCGCTTCGCCGACGGCGTGCCCTACCGGCTGTACGAACCGGCATCACCCAACGGACGACTGATCGCATGGGTGCACGGCGGGCCGACGGACCAATGGCAGGTGACGTGGCGTCCGCGGTTCACGTACTGGCTGTCACGTGGTTACGCGATTGCTGTCGTCGACCCACGGGGCTCGACCGGGTTCGGGCGCGCCCACCAGCTCGCACTCGAGGGCCTGTGGGGATCCGCCGACGCCGATGACCTGGCGACAGCGACACGGCACGCCCAGGGAATCCTCGGAGTCACACCGTCACGCACCGTCCTCACGGGCGGAAGTGCGGGCGGCCTCACCGTGCTGTCGGCAGCGAACAGGCACAAGGAGCTCGCGGCGTGCGTGGTGGCCCTGTACCCGGTGGTCGACCTGCCGTTGCTCCTCGAGTCGGACGACCCGTTCGAGGGTCACTACAACCACGTCCTCATCGGTGACGTCACCACGTCGCCGAACCTCGACGTGCGGCACCTGCGTGATGTCCCGGTGCTCGTCTTCCACGGGGACAGGGACGAACTGGTGGTGCCCGAGCATTCGCACCGGCTGAAGAGGGCAGTCGAGGGCGCCGGTGGGTCCGTGAGGATCGAGATGATGGAGGGCGAGGGGCACGGTTTCCGCACCCCCGCGAACTTGATGCGTGAGTACGCAGAGACCGAGGAGTTCCTCGGGGTGTGCCTTCCGTGACAGGTGGGTCGCGGTTCGTGCGTCAGTAGGGTCATCACATGTTGCTGGCCGAGCTCGAGATCTGGCACTCGCGGCCCATTGCCCCCACCAGACGGATCGCGCTCGGGCGGCTCATCCTTCCCGTTGATCCCGTGCCCGGGTTCGGCGGTGTCCTGCTGGGTGCCGTGATCGCCTCGCATGCCCCGGACATCGACGACGAGCTCACGGTCGACATCGAACGCCTCATGAACGAGATCGAGCGCGGCGAGATGGTGGCCCAGCCGCGGTTGCGCCACCGATTCCAGGTCGACCGCCACGGGCTCACTTTCAGCACGCACAGGATGATCAGGGACGGCGACGAGATCAGGTTCGACCTGTCGTCGCAGGGCACACCGCTGCAGCAGGTGCTCGGGGCGATCTACGCGGTGGAACGTCTTGACCCGGCCATCCGCCGCAAGTTGATGCCGGCCCTCCGGCGTGCGTTCGTGTGGCGCGGGCCGATCGGCACGGCATTCATCAGCCACGTGGCAGGCACGAAGTCGTCGGATGTCAGCGCGCTCGCCGACCCGCGGGCGTGGGCACTTGATGTCCTCGGCTTCCCGGGCGGCACGGTGAAGGTGTCGAAGAAGGAAGTGATGGCGCGCTACCGCGACAGTCTCCGTTCGGCCCACCCGGACCACGGTGGTGACGGTGATGTCGCACACAAGAAGATCATCGACATCACCGAGGCGCGGCGCGTGCTGCTCGACTCCCTATGAGGAAGCCCGCCGGCGTCGTGCTGTTCCCGGGTGCGGGATCGTCGGCCGATCATCCGTCACTCGTCGCGATCGAGGAGGCACTCGCACCCATCCCGGTGCTCCGTGTCGACTTCCCCTACAGGCGCGCAGGGCGCCGCGCACCGGACCGCGCGCCCGTGCTCCTCGCGTGCGTGCGCGACGAGGTGCGCGCGTTCGCGAAGACCCTCGGGGTGCCCACTTCGCGGCTCGTCATCGGTGGCCGTTCGATGGGTGGGCGCATGTGCTCGATGGCCGCGGCGGACATCGATGACCCCTTGAAGGTCGCGGGACTCATCCTCGTGTCGTACCCGTTGCACCCGCCGGCCAAGCCGGAGAAACTGCGCACGGAGCACCTGCCCGGGATCACGGTGCCCACGCTCTGCATCAGCGGCACAAAGGACACCTTCGGCACGCCCGCCGAACTGAGGCGGCACTTCCGCAGGGTGAAAGGTGATGTCACCTGGAGCCTCATCGAGAAGAAAGGCCACGACCTGAAGGGTTGTGACGACGTCATCGCCGCGACGGTCAGCGAATGGTTGAAGTCGCGGCGTCCTCGGGGTTGATGTCCTCGAGTGCACGGTGGGCGGTCTCCGGGTAGCGCATCCACACCACAACGGAGGCGAGAACCGGGAACACGAGGAGTGTCAGCATGACCGAGCCGTACGAGGCCCCGGCATCGACCGCGCGGCCGGCACCGATCAGCCCGATGCTCCCGCCGACGAGTGACGAGGTCATGATCAGGCCCCCCGCGAGGCCGCGCTGGTGGGTGGGGAAGAGCTCGCCTCGGTACACCGCCATCGCGGGGTAGGCGAGACCGAGCCCGACCGCGCCCGAGATCGCCAGCCACCACATCAGGGGACCGTGCGCGGCGAACGAGAGGGCGAGGAGCGTTGCGCCCACCGGCACCATGAACGCACCGAGACGCCGGCGACCGCGCGCGTCGGCGACACGGCCACCGATGACGAGCCCGATTGCCGCCGGTGACGAGGTGGCCGTGGTGAACAACGCAACGAGCAGCGCGGAGTACCCGCGTGTGTCCTTCAGGTACCTGTTCTGGAAGATGGACATGGTCGCGATGAAGATGTTGGTGAGGAACACCACGGAGCAGATGCGCCCGAGGTTGCGCGTGAGCCCGCTGCGGGAGATTCCCCGTGCGTGCCCCATGAAGTCGGTGCGGCGGGCGACGAACCGGATTGACTCGGGCAGGCCGCGCGTGATTGCG
>JBEGJV010000104.1:0-5732 GCA_041184385.1 Actinomycetota bacterium | reverse complement strand
AGACATCACGTAGATCCACCGCCAGGACGAGAGCGAGATGTCCGCCAACGGCAGTGATGCCACGGCCACCCCGGCACCGAGTCCGCTCAGCACGGCCAGAAGTCCGGTCGCGTACGCGCGCGAGTCCCGTGGCATCTCCTCGATGACGAGCACTGCAAGAAGGATGTCGAGGGTGAGGCCGAGGGGCCGGCCGAGAGTCTGTGTCGCAACAAGCACGGCGAAGTTGGGGGAGAGCGCCCCGAGCGCGCAGACCAACGGAGCCGCCCAGGACAGCGCCACGATCATCGGACGCCGCCCCCTTGCATCGGCGCGCGCGACGATCGGCAGAGAAATCACGATGCCCCAGCGCACGATTGCCGACCCGAGTCCCTGCGCCGAGTTCGACACTCCGAACTCATCGGCAGCAAACGCCACCGTCTGCGTGAACAGGGTGTTCGTGAAAGCAACGAGCATCGAACCCAATCCGACGAGCAACAACACCTTTCGGTGACGTTCGTCGAATTCCGGGGGCAACAGCAGCCAGGAAGGCACCAAGCGCCGCCTATTCCTGCCCTGCGTGGTCACGGCGGGAGCATACTTAGAGACATGGCATTCGAGTCCGCGGCGGGTAGCGACGTCATTGTCACCTCCACCAGCGGACCGCTCTCCGGCGAGGTCACCGTTCCCGGCGCCAAGAACTCGGTACTGAAGTTGATGGCCGCGACACTGCTGGCCGACGGCACATACACGCTGACGAACGCCCCAGTCATCGTGGATGTCGAGATCATGGCCGACCTCCTTCGCGAGCTCGGTCTCGACATCTCGTTCGGGCCGCACGCCCCGGGCGAGACCGGCCAGCGCATCACCATCGTGAACAACGGACGCATCACCCCCGTGGCGCCGTTCGAACTGGCCGACCGCATCCGTGCGTCGGTGAACGTCGTCGGTCCGTTGCTCGGGCGCTTCGGCCACGTCGACATCGCACTGCCCGGTGGTGACGACTTCGGTGGTCGTCCGATCGACATGCACCTGCGCGGCCTCGAGGCAATGGGGGCCGAGTTCCAGGCGTCATCGGGCAGCGTCATCGGCAGGTGCGGCCGGTTGCGCGGCGCGGACATCGAGTTCGACTTCCCGAGCGTCGGCGCAACGGAGAACATCCTGATGGCGGCCGTTGTCGCAGACGGCGTGACCACCATCCGCAACGCCGCGCGCGAGCCGGAGATCGTGGACCTGTGCGCGATGCTGCACCAGATGGGCGCTCGCATCAACGGCGCCGGCACCGATGTCATCACGGTGACCGGTGTCGAGGCATCGGTCATGCAGGCGGTCACCCACGAGGTGGTCACCGACCGGGTGCAGGTGGCCACCTACATGGCCGCTGTCGCCGTGTGCAAGGGGGATGCGGTCATCCGCCGCGCCCGGCTGGAGCACATGGGGATGCTGGTCGAGCGTTTTACGGAGATGGGTGTCACCATCAATGAGGTCGATGACGGTGTGCGTGTGTCATGCCACGGCCCGCTCAGCCCCGTGAACGTCTCCACACTGCCGTACCCCGGCTTTGCGACGGACTACAAGCCGCTCATCGTCGTCATGCTGGCCATGTCCACGGGAACCGGGATCGTCACCGAGAACCTCTACCCGGGACGGTTCAAGTACGTCGAGGAACTGCGCAAGCTGGGCACCGACATCGAGATCGACGGCCATCACGCCATCGTGCGCGGGGTGGAGCACCTTCACGGCGCGATCGTGAATGCGCCGGACATCCGCGCGGGTGCCGCATTGGTCGTTGCCGGACTTGCGGCGCAGGGGATCACGGAGATCCACGACGTCCACCACATCGACCGCGGCTACGACGACATCGTCGGCCGGCTCTCGTCGCTCGGGGCAAGCGTCAGTCGGATTCGTCGTTGACCACGGGTTGCGACGGCGGGGGCAGTTTCTTCGCCCGCGAATTGGCCACCCGAAGCAGGAAGATGATGAATCCGATGGGAACGAGCACGTAGAGCATCTCGTCCCACCCGCCTTGGTGGGCAAGCATGTTCCCATCGTAATTGGGCACCCCCGAATCGGTATCGTTCATGTCGTCCCACAGGAGATCCACCATGTCGATGCGCCAGCAGGTTGAAGAGACAATCGAAGTCATCAGGCCCGCCCTGAAAGCCGACGGCGGGGACATCATCCTGCGCGAGGTTGACGAGGCGACCGGCGTCATCTCCGTCACCCTCACCGGTGCCTGCACCACGTGCCCGGCGTCCGACCAGACCCTGAAGGCGGGCATCGAGCGGATCATGAAGGACCGCATCGACGGCGTCACCGAGGTCGTGCAGGTCGCCTGAGTGAGCCGCCGCAGCCTCTCGCCAGCGGAACTCTTCGAAGCCGCATGCAACGGTGACCGCGGTGCCCTCGCGCGCGTTCTCTCCTTGCTGGAGCGCGGTGACGACATCGCCCGCGAGGTCGGTCGGCTCGCATACTCGCGAACAGGGGGCGGCTACACCGTCGGCATCACCGGCGCTCCCGGCGCGGGCAAGAGCACGTTGACGAGCGCGGTCATCAAGCACCTCCGTTCCATGCAGACCGAGGTTGCGGTGCTCGCCATCGACCCCTCGTCGCCGTTCACGGGCGGGGCGATCCTGGGTGACCGTGTGCGCATGCAGGACCACGCCACCGACCCCGGGGTTTTCATCCGTTCCATGGCGACGCGCGGCCATCTCGGCGGACTCTCGCTGTCCACGCCCGAGGCGATCCGCCTTCTCGATGCGGTCGGTCGCGAGTGGATCCTCGTCGAGACCGTCGGCGTCGGCCAGGTGGAGGTGGAGATCGCCGGCAAGGCCGACACCACGGTGGTCGTGCTGAACCCGGGCTGGGGCGACAGCGTGCAGGCCAACAAGGCAGGACTCATGGAGATCGCAGACATCTTCGTGATCAACAAGGCAGACAGAAAGGGCGTCGAGGACACCCGGCGCGACATCGAGCAGATGCTGGAGCTCAGCGACCTCGCCCACGACGCATGGCACCCACCGATCATCGCCACAGTCGGCAACACCGGCCAGGGCGTGACGGAACTGTGGGACGCGATCGTGCGTCACCGCGCCGAGATCACCACGAACGGGCTGTTGAATCAACGAAGGGAGTTCCGCCTTCGCGAGGAACTCCGCGAGATCGTCGCACGCCGGCTCGAGCAGCGCGCGCGCCAGATCTGCACCGGCGAGCGGTGGGAAGCCATCCAGGCCGAGGTGCTCGGCCATTCAATCGATCCATGGAGCGCAGCCGACGAGATGCTGCGCGGAGTAGGAGCCTGACATGGCCGATGACATCGTCCTTCTGGAGCGCCGCACGGATGGCGTCGCCGTCGTCACTCTCAACTCGCCGAAGGTGAACGCGCTGTCCACGCAATTGCTCGCACGTCTGAAGGAGATTGCCGACGAGCTCACGGCCGACCCGGCTGGTGCCGTGGTCCTCACCGGGGGAGACCGCCTGTTCGCTGCCGGCGCCGACATCTCCCAGTTCGGCGGTCCCGAAGAGGCACGGACAATCGGTGCTGCGTTCCATGCGGCACTCAATGCGTTCGCCGGCATCCCGTCGTTCACCATCGCGGCCGTCAGTGGATTCGCACTCGGCGGTGGGTGCGAGCTCTCCATGGCGTGTGACTACCGCGTCGCCAGCACGAAGGCGGTGTTCGGCCAGCCGGAGATCCTCCTCGGGATCATTCCCGGTGGCGGGGGCACGCAGCGCCTGCCGCGACTCGTCGGAGCGAGCCGCGCGAAGGAGATCATGGTGACGGGCCGTCAGGTGAAGAGCGACGAGGCCCTCCGCATCGGTCTTGCCGACGAGGTGGTGGAGGCCGACCAGTTGATGCCACGTGCGCTGGAACTCGCCGCATCCGTGGCCACCGGAGCCACGCAGGCCACGCGACTCATCAAACTGGCGGTGGACCGCGGCATCGAGACCGATCTCGCATCGGGCCTGGCGCTCGAGCTGGAGCTGTTCGAGGAAGTGTTCCGCACGGAGGACAGCCGCATCGGCGTGAGGAGCTTCCTCGAGAACGGCCCGGGCAAGGCTCGCTTCACCGGTCGGTGACCATGCACCACTTCCGGGCACCCGAGGCCCGACGCGTCGTCTCGGCATCGCTCGTCATCGGCGTCGCGTTCGTGGTGTTCGGGATGTCGTTCGGTGTCCTTGCCGTCGGTGCGGGCGCCTCGGTGGCGCAGGCATGCGTGATGTCGTTGTTCATCTTCACCGGGGCATCGCAGATGTCCATCGTGAGTGTGATCGCCGCGGGTGGTTCGCCCGCCAGTGCATTCGGTGGTGCGGTGCTCCTTGCCGGCCGCAACGCGGTGTACGGCCTCGCGATGTCTCCGGTCCTCGACGGCTCGCTGGGGTCGCGACTGCTCGGTGCGCAGTGGGTGATCGACGAGACCACGGCTCTCGTGACGGCAGAAGACGGCGACGAACGGAAGAAGACCGTTTTCTGGGTGTCCGCACCGATTCTCTATGCCGCGTGGAACCTCGGCACACTCGGCGGTGCGCTCATCGGGAACTCGATCGACCCGTCAACGTTCGGTCTCGACGCTGCGTTCCCCGTGATGTTCACGGCGATGGTGGTCCCGCACCTGCGCACGCGCAACGGCAGGCGTGCCGCCGCCTTCGGTGCGGTCACCTCCGTTGCATTGGCTCCGTTCCTGCCGGTGGGCCTGCCGATCCTGGTGTGCGCGCTGGGCATGTTGTTCGGGTTGTCGCCGGAACCCGAGTCCGGCCCGGTGCGATCGGACGGTGCGCCGTGACCTGGGCACTCATCCTGTCGTTCGGCGCGGTGGCGTACGCCCTGAAACTTCTCGGCGCGGTCGTCATCGGTCAACGCTCGGTGCCCGCGGCACTTCAGCGTTGCCTGTTGCTCATCCCCGCGGCCCTGCTGGCGGCGCTGATCACGAAGGACACCTTCACGAGCGGTCAGGAGATCGTCCTGGATGCGCGCATCGTCGGGCTGGTGGTGGCGGGCGTCCTGTCGTGGCGGAAGGCCCCGTTCGCCGTCATCGTGTTCGCGGGCGTCGGGGCGACGGCCCTGCTGCGTGCGTTCGCCTAGGCGGCGTCGACGATTTTCTTCAGCTCGCGCAGGTTGCGCCGCCAGATCGCCTTCATCACGACCTGGCCGCCGATGAGTGCGCCGAGCGGGCCGCCGAGCCACCACGGGAAGACGAGCTTCTCGGTCCAGGTGAACGTTGTACCGCCGTCCCCGTTCGGTGCGAGCGTGAACTCTCCCGTGCCGGTGACGACGCCGGTGTGGCGCACGCCCATGACGCGCAGTGGCTCCCATGCCGTGATCGTCATCTCGTCGACCAGCTTGATGGGCCCGACCTTCGTGTCGCAGAAGAACTCCGTGCCCACACCACGGGTCTGGTCGGACTTGAACCGGATGGCGACGGCGTCTGCCATCCAGTCGACGTGCCGCTCGATGGGCTCGACGACGGCCCACACGCGGTCGACGGGCGCGTCGCTGGCGTCGGCGGGATCGGCGACCCGGTCCGGTCCGACTCGGCGCGGACGGTCTCGGCCCTCCGCCGCCTCGGCATCCGGGTGCTCATCCTCTCCGGCGACCAGCTCTACCGGATGGATTACAGCGCGTTTGTCGACCACCACATCAGCACCGGCGCCGACGTCAGCATCGGTGCCCTGCCGGTGGATGCAGCCCAGGCCGAGGGGTTCGGCCTGATGCACACCAATGACCACGGCCGAATTCAGGAGTTCCGCGAAAAGCC
>JBEGJV010000103.1:0-5966 GCA_041184385.1 Actinomycetota bacterium | reverse complement strand
GGAATCGATGCCCTCCTGCTCGGCCGCGCGGATGCTGACGCCGTTCTTCGCGAAGACACCCGTGATGGCATGCAGCACGCCGGGCTTGTCCTGCACGTCGAGCCCCACCAGGTACTGGCTGCTCGTCTCGTCGATCGGCACCACGGCGGCGCGTCCGAACGCCCCGATCGTGCCGTGCGTCCCCTTGCGCAGGTTGACAGCGGCGTCGATGACGTCGCCGAGAACGGCGGATGCGGTGGGGAAACCGCCGGCGCCGCGGCCGTAGAACATGAGCGAACCGACCGCATCGCCCTCCACGAAGACGGCGTTGTAACTGTCGCGGACACTTGCAAGCGGGTGCGTGAGCGGCACCATCGCGGGGTGGACGCGAACCGCAACGGCATCTCCCTGGCGCTCCGCGATCGCGAGCAGCTTCACCACGTAGCCGAGCCGCTTGGCAATCGCGATGTCAGCGGCCGTGATGCCGCTGATGCCCTCGTGGTACACGTCACCGGCCACGACCTTGGTGCCGAAGGCGATGCTCGCGATGATCGCGGCCTTCGCGCCGGCGTCGAATCCCTCGACGTCGGCCGTGGGGTCGCGCTCGGCGAAACCGAGTCGCTGCGCCTCGCTGAGTGCCACCGTGTAGTCGGCACCCTCCTCGGCCATCTTGGTGAGGATGAAGTTCGTGGTTCCGTTCACGATGCCCATCACGCGCGTGACCGGTTCGCCGCGGAGGGACTCGCGCAGCGCACGGATCAGCGGGATGCCACCGGCCACTGCGGCCTCGAACAACAAGTCGGCGCCGGAAGAATCCGACAGGGCCCACAGTTCGTGGCCGACGTTTGCGAGGAGTTCCTTGTTGCCCGTGACGACCGGCTTGCCCTTGCCGAGAGCCGTCGAGATCAGTTCGCGGGCTGGCTCGATGCCACCGATGAGTTCGACGACGAGATCGACGGAGGCATCCTCGACCACCGCATGGGCGTCGCGCACGAGGACACCGTCGGGGAAGTTCAGCCCTCGGTCCTTCGACACGTTGCGCACGGCGACCTTGACCACGTGGAGACGCACGCCCGTACGAGCCTCGATGATGTCCGCCTGGCGCTCCACCAACTGCACGAAGGCCGACCCGACGTTGCCGCATCCGAGCACGCCGATGCGCACCACATTGGAGTCCGGGGGGTTGTTCGCCATAGGGGTGCCAGCCTACGGCTGGGCCTGTGGATAACGAAAGGGGCTTTCGGGAAACCCTTGCGCTGTCAGAGGTTCACGGCATGCCGGCCGTGAGCCGCGATGACGTCAGTCAATGCTCACCCGGGGGTCACCAGTTGTCGGCGTCGCCGTCTGAGTCCCCTCCGGATTCGTACTCGTCATGATCGCGGAGGCCGTCGTCGGCGTCGATCTCGTCGTCTTCCATCAACTCGTCGTCGTCGAGCAGATCCTCCATCTCGTGGTACATCAAGCCGCACGACGTGCACATCTGCGAAGTGCCGTCGCCCACCACCGGCGCGCCGCATTCCGGGCAGAAATCGATCTCGGGCATCTGAACCTCCTGGTCACGGACAACGGTACGGAGGGGGTGTGTCGTGCGGGCACAGATCCACCGTGGCCGGAGCGGGGCTCAGACGTCCTGGCGAACGAGGTCCTCGTAGGTCTCGCGGCGCACCACCAGCCGCGCCGCACCGTCCGCCACGAACACCACCGCGGGCCGTGGCACCTTGTTGTAGTTGCTCGCCATCGAGTAACCGTACGCACCGGTGACCGGGGTGACGAGAAGGTCGCCCACTGCCACGTTGGCGGGAACCGCGGCATCATCGATCACGATGTCACCGCTCTCGCAGTGCTTGCCGACGATGCGCGCGTGCTCCGGACGGTCCGCGAGCGTGCGCATCGGGTCGAATGCCTCGTACGGACTCCCGTACATCATCGGTCGCGGGTTGTCGCTCATGCCGCCGTCGACGGCGATGTAGTTGCGGATTCCGTCGATCTTCTTCACGGTGCCGACCGTGTAGACGGTGACCCCGGCGGTGGCCACGATGCTGCGGCCGGGCTCCACCCGCACCTTCGTGTCTGCCGGCAATGACACGGTCGCGGCGCGGATCGCGTCCGCCCACTGCTTCATGGTCGGTGCGTCGTCGCCTGCCGTGTACGCGACCCCCAACCCGCCTCCGAGGGTGATCTCGGGCAGGTCGAGCCCGCGGAACAGGTCGACCATCACCTCGCTCGCCTTGGTGAAAAGTGATGCGTTGAGGACGTTCGAGCCGATGTGGCAGTGGATCCCCGCGAGCACCACCGACGACGATGACTTCGCACGGTTGATCGCGCGCACGGCGTCGCCGTTGGCGAGGTTGAACCCGAACTTGGAGTCGTCCTGGCCGGTGGAGACGAACTCGTGGGTGTGGGCATGCACGCCGGGTGTGATCCGCAACTGAACGTGGGGCGCGGCCAGTCCCTCGGCATGCAGGGCGTCGAGTCGGTCCAGTTCGTCGAAGCTGTCCACGATGATGTGGTTCACGCCGGACGTGACGGCGTAGCGGAGCTCGTCCATCGACTTGTTGTTGCCGTGCAGGATGCAGCGGCCGGCGGGGACTCCCCCTGCCATCGCGGTGAAGAGCTCCCCGCCGGTGGCGACGTCGAGCAGCAGGCCCTCCTCGTGCGCGAGCCGCGCCATGGCACCACAGAGGAACGCCTTCGTTGCGTACACGACACCATCGGCGCCGAACTCGGCGACCGCCTGGCGGCAGCGGCTGCGCAGGTGCTGCTCGTCGTACACGAACAACGGCGTTCCGTACTCGGCCGCCAGGTCGGACACGCGCACGCCACCGATGCTGAGTGCGCCGTCGGCCGAGATCTCGGCCGTGTCCGGCAGGAGGCGTCGCTCGACGGCGCTCACATCTGCTCCGGGGCGTCGATGCCGAGGAGGCCGAGACCGCACGCCATCACGCGCGCAGTGATGTCCGCGAGATGCAGGCGCGAGTTCCTCACCGATTCATCCTCGGCCTTCAGCACGGGGCAGTGCTCGTAGAACGAGGTGAAATCCGATGCCAGGTCGTACAGGTACGTGCAGAGCTTGTGCGGTTGGTAGCCGTCGAGTGCGTCCCACACGGCACCGTCGAACCGGAGCAACCTCATCGCGAGTGCGCGCTCACGGGGATCGTCCAGTCGAGGCGCGACCGAGCGCATCGATGCGCGGTCGATGCCGGCGCGCCGGAAGATGGAGCAGATGCGCGCGTGCGCGTACTGCAGGTACGGCGCGGTGTTGCCGTCGAACGAGAGCATCCGCTCCCAGTCGAAGATGTAGTCCTTGATGCGGTCACCGCTGAGGTCGGCGTACTTGATCGCGCCGATGCCCACCATGTTCGCCACGCGCTCGCGTTCGTCGGCGGGCATGTCCGGGTTCTTCTCGGCGATCGCCGCCGATGCGCGTTCCACCGCCTCGTCTAGGAGCGAGATCAACTTGATCGATTCACCGCTGCGGCTCTTCAGCATCTTGCGGTCCGACCCGAGGACGCTGCCGAAGGCCACGTG
Source organism: Actinomycetota bacterium (assembly GCA_041184385.1). GTDB lineage: Bacteria > Actinomycetota > Acidimicrobiia > Acidimicrobiales > Ilumatobacteraceae > UBA2093. The sequence goes on along the minus strand of JBEGJV010000103.1, from coordinate 2,459 downwards.
GTTGAACTCGACGTCATCGTCGATCCATCCGGCCATGCGCGCCACGGCGGCAACCATCTGCAGGTGCTGTGCCTGGGGCGCACCGACGACGTACAGCATCGACGTGATCCCCTTGTTCTCGACCCGGTCGATGACCGTCGCGAGGTCCGTGGCCGCGTAGCCGTAACCGCCGTCACCCTTGCGCACGATCATGGGAAGTGGTTCGTTGTCACGGTTCGTGAACCCGTCAGGGAACACGACCTCTGCGCCGTCATCCATCTGCAGCAGACCCGACGCACGGAGCCGCTCGACCACCGGTGCAAGAAGGTCGTTGTACGCGCTCTCCCCCATTAGGTCGTCATCGGTGAGGAGGACACCGAGCTGTTGGTACACCTTGTTGAAGTAGTTGGTGCTGAGCTTCACCAACGTGCGCCACAGGCGCAATGTCTCCGGGTCACCGCCCTGCAGGGCCACCACGCGCTCGCGGGCGCGTGTCTTGAACTCCTCGGAACCCTCGAACTTGCGGCGGGCCTCCTTGTAGAAACCATCGAGGTCTCCGACGCCCAGTTCGTGGGCAGCCTCCTCCTCGCCGAGGTCGATGAGGTGCTCGATCAACATGCCGAACGGTGTGCCCCAGTCGCCGATGTGGTTCTCTCGGACCACGGTGTGGCCGGCGAAACGCACGAGCCTCACGATGGAGTCACCGATCACCGTGCTGCGCAGGTGCCCGACGTGCATCTCCTTCGCCACGTTCGGCGCCGAGTAGTCCACGACGACCCTGCGCGGTTGCGCGACACTGCGCACGCCGAGCCGCTCGTCCGCAGAGAGCTTCGCCAGTTCGGCGGTGACGAACGAATCAGCGAAGACGAGGTTGATGAATCCGGGTCCCGCGATCTCGGTCCCCGACAGGATGTCGGAGAGGTCACCAGCGGCATCAAGGACCCTCTGTGCGACGTCGCGCGGGCTGCCCCCGACCGTCTTTGCCAGCGCCAGTGCCCCGTTTGCCTGGGCGTCCGCACGGTCACTGGGCCGCACCACGGGGTCGACCGGGCCGTCGGCAAGCGAGCCGAAGGCGGGCGCGAGTCGCGCGGCAACGGTGAGGAACGGATCGGCCATGGGACACCCATTCTGCCCGCAACCGCCTTCGCCGAAGCGTTCCTTTCCGCGGGGGCTAGCCTCGGGGACAGCGCGTCGACGACTCGTCACGCTCACGTAGCTCAGCGGATAGAGCACTTGCCTCCGGAGCAAGGGGTCGCAGGTTCAAGTCCTGCCGTGAGCGCCACTGCCCCACGATGTGCCGGCGGCACCCGCCGGTCGGACCGGTTACGAGGTGAAGCCGGTGAGACCGACGAACGCGCGTGCGTGCTCGATCTCGCCCATGTGACGCAGCCCGTGCTGGTACAGCCAGCATTCGACACCGTCGAGAACCGTGAGTCCCGCCTCGCCCGCGACCCGCGCCGAGTACGTGTTCGCAACCTGCGGCCCGAACGGTCTCGTCAGCAGCACACGGTCGAGTTCCTTCGGGTCGAGGTCCCTCAGCCATGCCTCGGTGCGACCGAACACCAGGTTCATGTACTCGGTGAATGCTTCCTTGTTGCCGATCTGCTGCAGGTGCATCTCATCGGGCGTCTTGTGCTTGCCGTGGTCCGGGATGGACGGAGCGATGCGCTGCATCCACTCGTCGTTCGCGATGAACATCTGGCCGGACAGCATCATGAACGAGGCATCATGCATGTTCACGTAGTGGAACAGCGAGAACGCGATCGGCATCACGTTCTCCCCCAGATGGTGGTTGATCTGGTCCAGCGTGGTGGTCTCCATGCACTCCTCGTACAGGGAGAAGAGCGCACGGAACCTGCGGCGCAGTGAGTCAAGAATCAGTTCGTTCGACATGGTGTTCCCCCTGGTGCCCCGGCCCGGCGTGCCGGTCAGCACAAGTTACTTACTCGCATTTCGGGCATCCGTCACGAGTGCATTGAATTTTTCCGTCTCGAGGAACACGAAGGTTCCCTCGCCCACCGCCGTGACCTCCCCGTTCGCGAGGATCTCCCCGCGCACGACCATCTTCCGGTCGTGCATCTCGGTGATGCGTGCGTCGACCGTGAGTGGCACGTTCACGGGGGTCGGACGCCTGTAGGTCACCAACAGCGACCCCGTCACGCAATTGCGGTCGGTCAGATGGCGCGTTCGGCCGAGGGCCTCGTCCAGGAGCGCCGCGACGAACCCGCCGTGCACGCACGCAGGCGGCCCTTGGTACGCCTCGTTGAAGAGGATGGAGCTGACGACACGCTTCTCGTCGGGGTGGTACTCGCTCGTCATGGGGGGCGCCATCGGGTTCATCACACCGGACAGCGGGCTGCGGGTGTGGCGCAGGAGCGATTCCTGCCTGATGCCGAGAGAGCCGGCGGATTCGAGACCGGCGGCCAGATTCTCGGCGGCATCCGCCGATCCGTCATCGACGTGCTCCGGGTGCACATGGT
>JBEGJV010000102.1:0-5976 GCA_041184385.1 Actinomycetota bacterium | reverse complement strand
TTCTCGCCGGGGTGCCACTTCGACGACTTCGGGATGGCGTAACCGCAGTGGATGCCGAGGTCCACGACGACGCGCGCCGCGCGCAATGCCTGTCCGTAGAGGTAACCGAGCCGGAAGTCGGGGTTCTCGAGGAAACCGAACTCGTCCATGAGCCGTTCCGAGTAGAGCGCCCAGCCCTCGCCGTGGCCGCTGTTGAAGAAGAGCCGCTGCATTCGCGACAGACGGTCCTTCTGGAGAACAGCAGTCGCGCACTGCAGGTGGTGGCCGGGGACGCCCTCGTGGTACGCGGTCGTCGGTTCGCCCCACCGCGGGAACGATGCGCGACCGTTCGCCGGGTACCACGTGCGTCCCGGCCGCGAGAGGTCCTCGGCGGGCTGCGTGTAATACATGGCAGCCGCACCGCCGGGCGGGCTGATCATCGCCTCGACCGTGCGGATGCGCGGGTCGATGTTGAAGTGCCCGCCGTCGATGAGGAACGTCATCGCCTCGTCCATCAACTCCTGCAGCCAGTTGCGCAGGTTCTCTTCGCCGTGAACGGCGCGGGCAGGGTCGGTGTCGAGGAGATGCCGGACCGCCGCGGGCGACTCGCCCGGCGCGATGAGCTGACCGCACTTGCGGATCTCCTCGTCGAGGCGCATCGTCTCCTCCCAGCCCCACTCGTACGCCTCGCGCGGGTCGATGACGGCGCCGAGGAACTGGCGGCGCGCGACGGCGTGCACTTCCTCCCCGCAACCGTCGGACTCGCGAGCTGCGGCGATGTAGGTGGTGCGCAGGAAGTCGGCGGTCTCGGCGATTGCCGCCGTGGCGGCCTCCGCATTTCGGCGCAGGTCGTCCATCGGTGCGCCGGCAACGGTGGATGCTCGGTCGGCGACCGCACGGAAGAACGCGGGGGCACCCGACTTGCCGGCGTACGCGTCGAGTTGCTCGGCGACCGCGAACACCTGGCGCTGTGAGGTGACCACACCACGCTCGATGCCGAGCATCCAGGACTCGCGCATGCCCGCGTAAGCATCCGCGACGTTCGAGATCCGCTCGTTGATGACGGCCCAGTCGTCCTTGTCGTCGGCGCGCATCAGGTCGAACACGCCGTGGGCCGATTCCACGTCACCGGCAATCACGCGGATCGCACGGAGATGCTCGCCGACCTCGTAGGAGTCAATTTCTGCCTCGAGCATCTCGCGCATCACGCCGGCTGCCAGACGGTCGTCGTCGTTCGTCACGGGGAGCGAATTCAGCGTGGCGAGGGTGTCCACGTTCAGTTGGTGGCGGGCCTCGTGGCCGGCCGGGGAGAAGTCGTTCATCAGGTGGTCGTACCCGGGGATGCCGAGGTACGTGGCGGACGACGGCGAGAGCGCGGCGACCTTGTCTATGTGGGCATCTGACAGCGCGAAGATCTCTGAGGGCATGCCCCGAGACTATTCGTTGGTCAGGAGGCGGAACCCTTGTCGCGCAGGTGCCGTCCGATGTAGGCGACGACAACCTGCTGGCGTTCGGCGTCGAAGTAGACGTGGATGCGCACGAGGTGCGTCTTGCGGCCGCGGCGCAGGTGCGCCCCTGCCACCACGGTCTGGCCGTGCCACGTGATCACGTAGTCCTGCTCGTACTTCTGCTTCGCGTTGTCCGACACGTCGGGCGCGAAGTCGAGGCCCATCTGGCGGCACGCCAACTTGATGGAACCGCCGGTGATCTCGCCAGACATCCACGCGCGCGCGACCTCGTTCAGCCGTGCGAGGTCCTGCAGCACCGACACCGGCTCGGGACCCTCGAGTGACTCGCCGGACTCGATGGCACGTTCGTGGAAGACGAGGAACTGGCACCGTTCGCGTGCGATGCGCAGCGCCTCTTTCATTGAGGGGACGGCGAGCACGGCGGCGGAGTCGGAGCCCGCGCGGATCTCGAGGTTCACCTTCTGCAGCACGAGCTCGTCCACCTCGCCGCTCTTCTTCTCGATGGTGCTGCGTTGGTCGGCGATGATGCGGTCGGCATCGGCGAGCGCCGCCTCCAGTTCGTCCACCTGCGACTCAAGCTGCTCGATGTACACGGCGGAATCCTCGTCGACATCCTGACCGGCAGTGTCCTCGCGCTCCACCGGTTCGACCAGGTCGTACTCACGACGGGGCGGGGGAGGTACGCGCGGTGACGCCACCGAGCGGGCCGCGGTGTCGACGATGAGCCGCACCAGGCGCTCGCGTTCGCGCGGGATGGACGAATCGGGGTACTCACGCGCGTGGAAGATCTCCGGCTCGCTGTTTCCCGGCCATTGGATGACGATGTCGCCGGGGTTCACGATGCTGTGACCGCTCATCTCGAGGAAGCCGTCGAGCGCCGCGGTGGTGGTGAGCATGAACATGTGGACGAGGCCGGAGAGAGGGCCTGTTCCCATGGCCATGATGGGCGGTCGCCTGCCGACGGTGTCGGCGACCTCGATCACCATGGGCAACTGGCGGTTCGGCGCGAACATGTACGCCGCGACCTCCTGGCCGCCGAGCGACGTGTCGACGCGCGCGGACGTCTCCACCACGCGGCGGTTCGCGTCGTAGATGGTGACCGTCTTCATGACGTCGCACACAAGTTGCACCAGCCTCTTCGGCGGGATGGGTGCGGTGCGGTAGGGCACCACCTTCGAGGTGGTGGGGGTGGACACCGTGCGCATGTCGAACGACAGGTTCGTCCCGAGCAGCGCAACCGTGACCGTCAGGGTCTCGGCGTGGGTGCTGCGCGGGGTCGACTCCGTGATCGACACCCTGAAGACCGGGTCGTCGGAGGCCTCGCGCGAGACACGGACACTGAGACCTGCCGGACGGGAGTCAACGGGGTACTGGGCAACCAACCAGTCGCTGACGAGATCGATGAGGGCGATGCGCTCGGCGTCACCGCAGTCCTCGGCGGTCAGCGAGACGGCGTACGTGGTGATCACGGGGCCACCCCCGGGCGCAGGTCAGCGGTACGGGCGGAGGGCCTCGTGGATACGGGCCAGGAGAGAGGTGACCGACGCTGCGTCATCGTGGTCGAGTGTAAGCAGACGGTCGAACGCCGCCGACTCGATATCGAACTCGGGATGCAACTGATAACGGCGGCCTGCCGCGGAGGGGCTGGATGGGGTCTCGAGGGTGGCGGAACTCTCGGTTTCGCGGTCGATCCACGCCTGGGCGGCGGACCCGAGGGCCTGCACCGTCCAGCCCCGCTCGAGGGTGACCGAGATCGGGTTGTCCTCCGTGGGGAGGCCCTCGATGATGAGGTGATCGGGTGCGGTGTCGACGGCTACCTGCATGCGCACGATGGGGCCGGAGTGGTCCTCGTGCATCACCTTCACCACCACTGCGTCGTGTGCGACAGGGAGAACAAGGAGGTCATCGCGGAGTTTCTGCGACGAGTCGTACTGGTCGGGCGTGACCACTTCCCACACCCACGGACGCCCGCCCGTCTCGACGGCGGGCACGTGCATGCCCGCCCACGCGACCGGGAGGCCGGGAACCGAGACGCGCTTCCACGTGATGGGGCATGACAGTGCCGCGAACGACTCGCGGATGCCGTCGACCAGTTGCACGTTGTCGATAGTGGCCTCTGCGCATGGAGGAATGGTGGATACCCGAAGTGAGTCACGGTGCCGGCACTCGATGACAGACTGTCCACATGACGCGGTTCACACACGACGGATGCGATTTCAATTTCGAGATCCGCGGTGAGGGTCCGCGCACGCTGTTGTTCAACGGATCGGGTGCGTCGATCGAGTCGAGTGCACCGTTGATCAATGCACTTGCAAAGACCATGCAGGTGCTGGTGCACGACCAGCGCGGTCTGGGCGAGTCCTCGGTGCCGGACGGCCCGTACTCGATGGCCCAGTACGCATCGGACGGGCGCGCGCTCCTCGCGCACGTGGGATGGGAGAGGTGCAACGTCGTCGGCATCAGCTTCGGCGGCATGGTGGCCCAGGAGTTCGCCGTGACCCACCCGGGGGTTGTGGAAAAACTGGTGCTGCTGTGCACGTCGGCCGGTGGTGCGGCCGGCTCGTCGTACCCGTTGCACGAACTCGGTGCGCTCCCCGCAGATGCTCGGCTGGCGCGACAGATGGAACTCACCGACTCACGGTTCGTTGACGACGAGTGGCTTGCCGCGCACCCCGTGGAGGCTGCGATCGTCGCCGGCATGAGGGACAGGGCGGACGTCGCGAAGTCGGAAGAGCGGCTGCGGGGGGAGCGGATGCAGCTTGAGGCGCGCATCCACCACGATGTCGCGGACAGACTCGGGCGCGTGACGGCCCCGACGTTCGTGCTGGCCGGTCGCTACGACGGCATCGCTCCGGTCGCCAACTCGGAACAGATCGTTGCCCGCATCCCGGACAGCTCGATGCAGGTGTACGAGGGCGGTCACCTGTTCAGTGGCCAGGACCGCAATGCGATCCTCGACATCCGCCGGTTCGTCGAGACGGGCGAACGCCCGGCCCGCTGAGACTCAGCCGAGCGTGACCGCCGCGGTCACGGTGCCGGCCCGTTCGTGGCTGGCAGTGAACGTGAGTCGCGTGCCGGCGGCGGCGCGCACCACCCAGGACGTGAGTTTCCGGTCGGGTGTGCCGTCGTTGCGGAAGCCACCCGACAACAGGTACCCGGAACGCCCGGCCAACTCGCCGAAGGGGACCCGAGCGGCCGAACCCATCGTGTCGGCACCGTCGATCTGCACCCAGCCCGGAAGGCACAGGCGCTTCGTGCGTGCGATCTCGGTGACGTGCGTGGGCAGCCAGCCGGTGTTGGCGACGCCGACGTCGACGCGCCACGTGTCGTTCCCGAGGGGCTCGACCTTCGTGTGGAGTATCTCGAGCCGCGGGGAGAGCATCGCCTGGTGGATCGCGAACTCACTGTGCGGCGCCACCTCGGCACGCAGGCGGGACGCGGGTGCGTTCGTCCACAGCAGGAAGTCGTCGGTGCCGCCGATCTCGATCTCGCCGAGCTGGGGGTGGTCGAACGTGCGCCACGGGTGGAGGGTGTCCGGTGCGTTCTTCCCGGCCCACTCGATGACGGCGAGTTCCTGCTCCACCGTGGGACCCTCGTACCAGATGTGCTTCCCGCTGCGCTCGGGTGTCGCTGCCGCGATTGCATCCCAGAACTCGGTCGTCCACGAGTACACACCGAGGTGCTCGTACGCCCAGTCGTCGGCCGCGCCGCTCATGGTGTCGGACTTGTCCCAGGTGAGGTCCTCGAACACCGAGTGCGCGGGGTACGTGGTGAGCTCGGTGCACCTTGCTGCGATCTTCTTGAAGACCCACACGTCGTTCGGCGGCAACTGCGAGTCGGGCTTCGTGCTGCTCGGCCGCAGCAGGAACCCGCCGCTCGTGTGGTACGCGTTGTACCCGCAGATGTTCGGTCGCGCGGAGACGGCGCGGACCACCGCGTCGATCTCCGGTTCAGACATCGGATGGTCGCCCGAGCCCGTCACGCCGGTGCCCCACCCCGCGGGGAAGTTGCGGTTCATGTCGAGACCCTCCACGCTGCGCGGCGTGGGGATGGTGAACCCGTCGTAGTCCTCGATCGTTCCCTCCGTCAGCACGCGGTAGCGCTGCGCACCAGCGGGTGCCGACTGATGGTCGACCGGGATCATGAGGAGCGGTTGTTGCGGGTGCTCGACCCATGCACCGTGCGGGTCCCTCACGCGCATGGTGAGGATGCGGCCGTTCCCGTCGATGTCGTGCGACTGCAGTCCCGGCCAACGGTGCCGGTCCGTCCAGGGCCACGGGCGCATGCTGCTGCGGCGGTACCGGGGTGAGTCGGCGAGCGCTGCCTCCGCACCGTCGGGGTTGACGCGCGGCACCACGTAGAACGTGCGCGTGCGCAGCGCCTCCACGATGGCGGCGTCGCCTGCCGCGAAACCGTTGACCAGCCTGTCGATGAGGTGCAGCGCGGCGACGCTGCCCGTCACCTCGACCGAGTGGATGTTGGCGTCCACCCACATCGCCGGCTTCGTGTCGTGGGTCCCCGTGGAGGA
>JBEGJV010000101.1:0-6031 GCA_041184385.1 Actinomycetota bacterium | reverse complement strand
GCCGCGGGTGATGCGCGGCACGTTCGCGCGGGCGAACTCCTCGTTCAGCACGGCGACCTCCACGCCGGTGAGCCCGCGGCCGCCGTACTCCTTCGGCCAGCCGACGCACATGTACCCGGCCTCGGTCAGCTTCTTCGCCCATGCGCTGAGCGCGGGGTTCTTCTGGCGCTGTGCCTCCTCGGCGTTCACGCCGATCAGTTCCTTCGGCTTGTTGGCCTCCAGCCACGCACGCACTTCCGTGCGGAATGCCTCCGCGGCCGGCCCGAAATCGAGTTCCAACGGCATGTGTCTACCCCCAGGTCAAAAGTGACGTCTGGGGACAGTTTCGCAGTTAGGCGAGCGCCGCCAAGAACTGGACGATGGCCCGGTTGGTCTCCGTGGCATGGGTCATGTTCGCGGCGTGCGGACCTCCCTCCACGGGCACCAGCGTTGTCGGACCAGCGATGCGGTCGCGCAGCACCTCCGCCTTCTCCATGGGAATGGCCACGTCAGCGGTGCCGTGGACGATGAGAGCCGGGCACGTGATCTCACCGAGGCGGTCGGTGATGTCGTCGCGGTGCATCAGGCAGTTGAAGGCCGCGGTGAACTGGTCGGGCTCCATGGCCCCCCACTTGGCGAACCACTCGGACCAGTCGCCGGGTCCCAGGATGATTCCGGCGATGATGTCCTGCACCGCCACTGCTCCGTGCTCCACCCATGCGGCATGCAATTGGTTGTAAGGCTCAACGGTCTCGGGGGCCTCGACACCTGACTGGGTGTCGAGGAGAATCAATGCCTCCACGCGCTCCGGGGCGGTCAGTGCAACGCGCAGCGACAGGAATCCGCCCTGCGACATCCCGCCGAGCACCGCCGACTTGATGCCGAGGTGGTCCATCAGGCCGAGCACGTCGTTCGCGGAGTCCCAGTACGTGAAGTCCCCCGTTGCCTTCGTGCCACCGAAGCCGCGCTCGTCCCACGTGATCACGCGGTGAGTGTCGCGCAGCGCCGCCACCTGGGCGTCGAACATCGAATGGTCCATGAGGAACCCGTGGCTGAAAATCACGACGGGCTTCTTGCCGCCGGTGTCCTCGAACGCGATGGTGGTTCCGTTGATCTGGGCTGTCTGCATGACCGTCAACCTACTTCCTGTACGTGTCCATGTCGGACGAGACCCTCATGGACCATTCCGGCGTGCGCTTCTCGAAGAAGGCCCGCACCCCCTCGACCGAATCGGGTGACGATGCGAGCTTGTTGATGATCCGGCCCTCGGTGGCGATCATCTCGTCGATGCCCATGTTCATGCCCTCCCACATCAGGCGCTTGGCAAGCGCAACCGAGACGGGCGCGGTGTTCACCGCGATGTCACGCGCCATCTCCATCGCCGCGGGCAGCACATGGTCGGCCGGAACCGCGCGGGAGACGAGACCGATCTCCGCGGCTTCCGCACCCGACATCATGCGACCCGTCAGCAACAGTTCCGCCGCTTTCGAGAAACCGAGGATGCGCGGGAGGATGACGTGCGACCCGAGCTCGGGCAGGATGCCGCGGCGCACCATCGCGTACTGGATCTTTGCCGTCTCGCTCGCGATGCGGATGTCGGCGAGCATCGGATAGGTGATGCCGACGCCAACCGCGTGGCCGTTAATGGCCGCGATCACGGGTTTGGACGTGTGGTGCGGCCAACGACGAGGGCCGTCGTAGTTGCTCGCCTCTCCGCCACGGAACCCTTCCTCCCCGCCACTGAGGTCGGCACCGGCACAGAAGGCCTTCCCGGCACCCGTCACCACGATGGCGCGCACGTCGTCGTCGGTGTCGGCCGCCCCGAACGCCATGGTGAGCTCGTCACTCAACTGCGGGGTCCAGGCGTTCATTGCCTGCGGTCGGTTCAGCGTGATGACGGCCACGCCGTCGGTGACCTCGTACAGGACGGTCTGCAGATTCATGTTCCCCCCGGGTGTGTTCCCCGTGGCGAACGGTACATCGCGGGCCGGCGTCAGCGGGAAGCGAGCACCTTCTCCACGGCGGACATGTCGTATGGGTTCCCCAGCATCACGATGATGTGGTCCGCACCGGCGTCCTCGTATGCCTTCACATCGGCGAGTTCCTCGGGCCGGACGGCAACCGTGCGCTCGATGTCGCGCGGGTTGCGGCCCAGCTCCCCGCACCACTTGTCGAGAACGCCCATCTTGTGGCGGAAGTTGTCGACGGGACCGAACGCGTTGTGCATGTCGGCGTGCTGTGCGGTCAGCTTCAGCGTGACCTTCTCGCCGCTGCCGCCGATCATCAGCGGGATGCTCCCGTTGACCGGGCCCGGGTTCAGTCTGCCGAGACGCTCCTTGATGACGGGGAGTCCGTCGGCAAGGAGACGCAGACGGCCGGGCGCGGTGCCGAACTCGTATCCGTACTCGGTGTAGTCCCGCTCGAACCAGCCTGAGCCGATGCCGAGGATGAATCGGCCGTCCGAGATGTGGTCGATGGTGCGCGACATGTCGGCGAGCAGGTTTGCGTTGCGGTACGAGTAGCAGGTGACGAGTGCACCGATGCGAGCGTGCTTCGTGTCCGCGGCCATGGCGGCGAGCAGTGTGTAGGCCTCGAAGTGGGGTGCGTCCGGGTCACCGTAGAGCGGGTAGAAGTGGTCCCACACGAAGATCGAGTCGACACCGATGGAATCGGCCGCGCGCCACGCCTCGCGCATCTCCTTGACCGATGTTGCCTGTGGGTGGAGCTGAACGCCGAATTTCATGCGGCGAAGCCTATGAGGAGGTCAGGCTTCTTCCCCGTCCATCAGTTCGTTGCGGTACGTGTGGGTGCCGTCGAACCTGCTCTGCAGGTACTTGCCCGACACCATCGGTTCGTATTTCGGCTTCTCCCCCGGCGCGAGACAGCTTTCGATCGCGGAAATTGTGAGGTTGTACGGCGGGGTCACGAACAGCGGAATCGAGTACCGGTGGGTGTTCACGGGGTTCATCACCCGGTGTGGGTTCGACACGTAACGGTCGTTCGTCCAGATGGCGAGCAGGTCGGCGAGGTTCACGACGAGGCAGTCACCGGGGATGGAGATGTCGATCCAGTCCCCCTCGCGCGGCTTCACCTGCAGGCCGCCGACTCCGTCATCGGCGAGAACCGTGATGGTGCCGTAGTCAGTGTGGGCGCCACAGCCGATGCGCCCGTCCTCGGTGTTGACCCTGCTCTCGGGCGGGTAGTGGAGCATGCGGAGGTTCAGCAACGGGAACCCGGGCTGGTCCTCGAAGAAGTTCGGGTCGAGCTTCAGTGCGATGGCAAGACCGCGCTGCACGCGGCGGACGGTCTCGTAGCACTCGTCGAAGTACTGCTGCCAGGCCTCCCGGAACCCGGGTATCCAGTCGGGCAACTGGTTCGGGCCGTGCAGCGGGGTCCCCGCCTTCACCTCCGGATGATCCGGGCCGTCCTCGGTGCCCGAGTCGATCGACTCCTTCACGTCGCCGGCGCCGTAGGTCTTCCCGAGCTCCTGGTTGGCGAGTGCCCCCTCCAGGTCCTCCATGCCCATTCCCACGTAGCCGCGGTGGTGGGCGCTCTTGCCGATGGCGATCGAGTTCTTCTTCTCGAGCGGCTCGTCGAAGAACTCCTTCATCTTGGCGAGGAAGTTCGCCTTCGTCCGCGCGGAGACACCGTGGTTCGTCACGAGCAGGAATCCGATGTTCTGGCACACGCTGTCGATCAGCGCCCCGACCGCCTGCGCCTCGGGAGTGTCGTAGGACAGGCCCGTTGCGAGCGACGAGAGGTCGATCGTGGGGATGGGTGCCGCCGGTGCGGTGCTCATGAGGTTCCTCCGGGGTTGAACTCGCGCCGCATCGCGGGGACGATGTTCTCGACGTACTCCTGCAACAACGATAAGTCCCAGGGCGGGCGTATCGCGATGTTGATCAGTTGTGCTCCTGCCTCCACGAACGGCGCCACCTGTTCAATCACATCGCCCGGGCGCCCGAGCAGTGATCCGTTGATGATGCGGTCGGCGGCCGCTCCCCACTGCTCACGCAACCGGTTCTTCACCACGGAGACGTCCTCCGTGCTGAGCCCGTACGACAGGTTGATGCTGCGCTCGACGGCCGACGCCGGCCTGCCCGCCTTGTCGCACCAGTCATCGAGCACGCCGTTCAGTTCCCTGTACTCGGAGGCCGGGACGTACGCGGCGTTCCACCCGTCGGCGTAGCGACCCGCCATGCGGAGCGTCTTCTCGCGGCCGAGACCACCGATCCAGATCGGCATGCGCCCCATCGGTGCCGGAACCATCGCGGCATCGTCCAGTTCCACGCCGGGCGACGACTGGGTCACCCTCTCGCCGTTGCGCCACCTCTCGATGGCCTGCAACTGCGACTCCATCACCTTGAATCGACCACCCTGCGACGGCCAGTCGAGACCGAATGCCTTTGCCTCCTGGTCGTGCCATCCGCTTCCGAGACCCATCTCGAAACGCCCGCCCGAGATGTGGTCCACCGAGATGGCACCCTTCGTGAGCACCCCGACATTGCGGTACTGGGAGCAGAACACGAGGCAGCCGATGCGGGCACGCGTGGTGTCCGCCGCAAGGGCACCGAGCATCGAGAACGCCTCGTAGTGCACCTGGGTGCCACCGGCAGGCGGCGCCTCGTAGATGTGGTCCCACAACGAGATCCAATCGAGCCCCGCGGAGTCACACCACTTCCAGAGTCTCCGCAGGTCGGAGACGGTGGCGTTCTGGGGGCCGAGATGGATTCCGAACTGAACGGTCATGGAGGAAATTGTCCCACAGAGGACATCCCCTCCCGCACGGATGTACCCAAGTACCGTTTCCGACAGTCGATTTCCCCCGGGGACATGTTCCCTGTGCATGTCGACCGTACGGAGGGAATCCCATGAACGTGTTGCTGTGCGAGAGCACACACTCACCGTTGACCGCAGTCGCGGAACTGCTGCAGCGGGCCCCGGAGCTGAACCTCGTGTCCATCGCACGGACGGGCCGGGACGCGATCGACGTGCTCAACAGCGAACCGGTGGACGTGTCCATCCATTCAGAGGACACCGTCGAGTTGTCGCGATTCATCTGGGACGCCATCCCCGAGACGGTCTCATCGTCGGTTGCACGCGTGGTTGCATCGCCGCGACCGACGACACCACTGCTCGTGAAGGCCCACCAGTTCGGTTTCGACGGGGTCATCGCCGTCCCGTCGTCCCCTGCCGCCCTCGCGTCGGAACTGGTGGACGTCGTGTCACGGCGTTCGTCGCTCTCGGAGCACCCGGTCATCAAGTCTCTGAACCTCACACCGGGGATCCTCACCCGCACGCTCTCCTACGCGAACCAGCTCGAGTCGGGCATCGCGGACCTGATCGGCATCGGGCTGTCCGACCGGGAGATCGCCGAGACCCTCCAACTGTCCCTTCAGGCGGTCCGCAACCACATCGAACAGTTGCTCCAGGACAACCAACTCTCGACGCGCACCCAGCTCGCGGTGCTCCACGCCATCAACTGGTCGATCCCCGACTTCGCCTGACCCGCGCGGCGACCGGAAACCCAATGGCTGAGCCCACGTACCGACTCCTGTCGGAACTCACGAAGGTCGACGATTTCCTCGACGAGGCCGTCTTCACGGACGTCACGAATGAAGGCGAGACCTACACCCGCTACCGGGTCACGCGGGTCACCCACGAGGTCTCCGGTCATCCCCGGGACTGGACCCACATGGCGAACGTCGTTCCGGTCCGCACAAGCGGCATCGGGGTGGCCCTGCTGCGCGTGGTGAACCGGGCCATCGAGGACTCGGAAGTCACGCTCTCCCCTCCCCAGGCCTGACCCCCGGGAGATGGAATTTGATGACATCGAAATCGGAGTCCTTCACAATTCTCCGTCCACAATGCTGAGGTGCCGTGCTCAGGGTCTTGGCGAGTTGCGGGAAGTCGTCAGATACGCAACGAGCAGGTCCGTGGTTTCGTCAACCCACTGTGCGTCACTGAGAGAGCGCCCGGTGACCTCACCTTCGTCCATCATCACAATCTGAGTCGCAAGCGCAAACAGCGTCCTGAACGCGACATCGGCTGC